>JBBRIB010000484.1:0-1544 GCA_038221745.1 Verrucomicrobiales bacterium | reverse complement strand
AAATCAGGAGATAGAAACGGGTGCATCGGGAGAAGAAGGCGGAGCGATCAGATGAGGGAAATCGAAATCATTTCGATGTGCCCATCATCGGCAGGGAATGCGCCTTGTCCAATCTTTGCTCCTCAAAAAACGAGGAAGCCGAATCAAATCACCAATTGACGTTCTGCCCCCGGGCATCAATGTGGGTGAAATTCCAGTAGCCACCCACTCCGCCTTTGAAGAGGCCGAGATCGCGCAGGCGGCGGGCGGCGGCGGTGACTTGAGAGGCTTTCACTGGAAATTTCACATCGGTGGCAACGTTTGCCTGGTGCCACGATCCCGTTTTGGCGCCTGCACAAAGGGCATTGTAGGAAGGTGCACGGTAAGCGGAGAGGACCTCCACTTCATGCACTCCCATTTCAAGGGCGATGCGATCCACCACTCGCAGGGTGTAACCCATGCGGTTCCACCACGCCTTGGGCGGGAGGCTGTTCCAGACGGAGCCTTTCTTCTTGGCGTGGGCCTCGATGACTTGCTTTGGAGAAACCTGCCGGAGCTTCAATGCGAAGAGGTAACGGGTGTAATCCACCAATGTGGCCCGGTTGTTTTGCACCCATTCTTCAGGGAGATCGGTCAGATCGATGCGGCCGACGGCGGCTGCGGTGGGCTTGGGAATGGAGGTGCCGACATTCACAGTCGGGCTCTTACCCATCGAGAGGAAAGCGGCGGCGGGGCTGGACGAAGCCGCGTAAATCAGGCCCGCGAGGCCGAGAGTATTTATCGCACTGCGGCGGCTGATTTCAAAAGTTTTTTCAGGAGTTGATGGGATAAGCTCTTCTGGGGAAAACATAACGGTAATAGAGGATAGCGGATTCTTAGCGGATTCTGTGCCGAGTCGCGTTCTTTCAAAAATCTTAAGTTTCCTGAAAGATCCAGCAAGGGAAGCACTTTAAATGCCTACGACAAGGAAAAAAGCCTAACATTTGGCGAATTTAGGTGGAAAAGTGAGTCAAATCAGGGCTTGGTGACCTTCAATCGCAGGAATTGGCGGGGGAGAATCGCTGCTGATGGGTTTCGGGCGGTGATGATTTGGGCATTGCCGGAGGTGACCGCGCTGGTGATCCAAGGATGGGGAAATCCATCTTGGGCGCTCCATTGGGAAGTCCACGGCCCATCGAGAATTTCGGCGGATTCCAGCGTGACGGTCACCCCGGTGGTGTATTGGCGCAGGGGAAAACGGAACGTGAACTTGCCGCTACTGATGCTGGGAAGCAAATCCGCCTCGGATGCCGCAAGCGGTGCGGTGGCGAGGGCGAACTCGGCAAGATTACTCCGGCCATCTCGATCTGGATCCGCCTCGGCAAGGCCATCCTCAGCCGTGGCGAAGGATTGGCGGGCGGCCCAGGATTCGTAGGTGTCTGGCGTGACAGTGAAAGTGAAATTGGTGGTGGCGGTGAGGCCATCAAGATCCGTGGCGGTGAGGGTGATGGTGGAAATACCGGGGGAAATGGGCGTGAGAATGAGATTTCCCGCACTCACGCCGGCGTTGGCGATCACGGGGTTTG
>JBBRIB010000483.1:0-1583 GCA_038221745.1 Verrucomicrobiales bacterium | reverse complement strand
CGGAAGAGCAGGATGGGGAGGCGAAGGAGGAAACCGAAAAACAGGCGGATGTGCATCCGGGTGAGCAGCACATTGTCGCGGACGTAGCGGAACTGGGAAATGCCGCCATCTTCCTTGCTCGGGTAGCGGACTGGCGTCGGCAGATTGATCATCGGCACTCCACGCCACGCCAGCCGGACCGCGACTTCCGGGTCAAAATCGAAGCGTCTCGCAAATTTCGTCGATTCAAAAACCGCGAGCAGATCGGCTGCCGGATAGACCCGCATGCCGAAAAGCGAATCATCCACCCCCCAACCGAGCGTCTCAAGATTCGCCCAGAAATTTGAAACTTTGCGGCCATTGACCCGCAGTGCCGGGGCGGAATCCTCAAAAATCGGCCGGCCTAAGATCGCTGCTTCCGGATGCGCTGCGGAGAGTTTCAGAAACTCGGGGATGGAATCGGCCGGATGCTGGCCATCGGCATCAATGCTCAAAATATGCGTGAATCCCGCCGCGATGGCTTCGCGCAATCCATGCAGAATCGCCGCGCCCTTGCCGGAATTCCTCTCCAGTTGGATGACGCTTAAATGCCCATCAGCAATCGATTCGAGCGATTTTGGTGAGGTATCGGTCGAGCCATCGATTACCACCCAAGTGGGGGTTTGGCAGGCCAGAACGGACGTCACGGTTTGCCGCAGGATGGAGCCGGTGTTGTAGCTGGGGATAAGAATGAGTGGACGCACCTCGGGCATGTCGCCCTGCATTAAATGCCAAAACGGTTTCGGGCAAGCACCAGCGGACAATTAATCCAAAGCCGCGTCGATTTGCCGCCTCAGCGGGTCCGGTTTTGAAAGCTCCTGCTCGTAAACTGCGGCCAGCCGCTTTGTAAACGCTTGGGATGTTTCACCGGCTTGTGGAATCAGCGGCTCACCCAAATCGAAACGAATTTGGATCGGGAAAACCGGACGCCGCCACAGTGGCCAGCCTTTTTGCAGAAAGCGTGTGTTACTGCGAATGAAAATCGGATAGACAGGAACTTGCGCATGGATGGCGATGATGGCGCAGCCGCCTTTGATCGGATTGATCCAGCGGGCATCCGAGCGGGTGCGGGTTCCCTCGGGAAATAGCAGAAGTTGCCCGCTGTGACTGAGAGATTCGGATGCATTTCGGATCATGCGCGTCATGCTGTCATTCGCGATGTAGCCCGCCAGCCTTGCGCCACCGCCTAGCAGAGGATTCATAAGGATCACTTTTTTCATCACACAAATCGCCTGCGGCAGGCGGGCGATGATGAAAACCACGTCCCACAGCGATGTATGGTTAGGCGCGGCGATGAACGGGTGTTTAATTTTCCCCAATGAATCGAGTGCCGAGAGATCCGCATGCACCAGATCCGAGATGCGCAGGTAAACGACGAATTTTCTGAAAAGCTGATGCAGGAGATAGCGCCCCAGTTTTTCCCCGGTCCGCTGCGGAAGAATCAGGTGCAACGGCCCGCCTATCAGAGTAAGCAAACCGCCGAAAACTCCCCAATAGGACAGCCCCAAAGCCATCATCACATAATCCCACGGGGCGCGCAGCCACCACCGGAGAGTCATGACCTC
>JBBRIB010000482.1:0-1648 GCA_038221745.1 Verrucomicrobiales bacterium | reverse complement strand
CGGGGTTGGGTGTGTCTGAGGAGAGATTCCCCTCGTTAGTTGTAGAATTAGTAACAGGTGAATTGAGAGAATGCAAACGGGAGCGCACGATTTCCGCACGAATCGAATCCCGCTCCTCCGCCGAAAGCTTGCGGGCGGTGTGGAGCTGGAGATGGGCGGGCTGGATGTCCATCAGGAGGGAATCGCAAAGTAGGACCGTTTCCACAGGGAAAAATCCGAGTGAGCCGCCGAGGCGGACGAGGGAAAGCAGGTTGAGGGCCTCCTTTGAATCGATGATATGGGCGTGGCGGAGAGTCCCATAGGCACGCCCGATTTTATCAGAAACCATTTCAGGATCGTCTTCGAGGAGCTTTTCGCGGGCGTTTTGCTCGTGGTTGGCGACTTGTGAGATGACCCTTTCAAGGCGGCGGATGATGGTTTCCTCGCTCTCGCCAAGGGTGGATTGGTTGGAGATCTGGTAGAGATTTCCCAAAGACTCGGTGCCTTCGCCATAGAGACCGCGCACAGCGAGGCCGATTTTGTTGACGGCTTGGAGAACCTGGCCGATCTGATCGCTGAGGACGAGGCCGGGAAGATGGAGCATGGCCGAGGCACGCAGGCCGGTGCCAAGATTGGTGGGGCAGGTGGTGAGGTAGCCAAGGGTGGGATCAAAGGCAAACTCGAGCGGCCCTTCCAACTCGCTATCAAGTTCTGACAGGGCGGCGAAGGCGGAGGAAAGCTGGAGGCCCGGGCGGATGGCCTGCATGCGGAGGTGATCCTCTTCGTTGAGCATGAGGCTGAAGGTCTGGCGGCGCTCGATGATGGCAGCGGAACCATCGCCTCTCGCCGCGAGTTCACGGGAAATCAAGTGGCGCTCGACGAGGACTTGTTTTTGCACCGAGGTGAGATCGCCCAACTCATGGGAGAAAGCGCCTTTCATGGCGGGCAGCGCTTCTACGGCGGGCCGCATCAGGTCGAGAGCGGCGGTGCGTTGGTCCCGCTTGGCCCAGCCGGGGAATGCGTGGTGCCGGAGATTGCGCGCCAGGCGGATGCGAGAAGTGAGGACGGCACCATGCTCCCCCTGCCCACCGGTCATCCAATCGGCGGGGTGCTTGATAAGGGTGCTGAAGCGCATCATGGGGTAAGTTGGTTGAGGGATGGATTGGTGGTCTAACTGATTGCCTGATCCAGATTGCGGATTTCGTCACGGATGCCGGCGGCCTCCTCGTAGCTTTCCGAGGAAATCGCCTGATCGAGCCGGGTGCGGAGTTCTTCGATGCGCTGGCTACGGAACTGCATGGCCATCAGCCCTTCCGGCACCTTGCCGATGTGGCAGCAGCCCTTGTGCATGCCGCGCACCATCTGGGTGACTTCATCGCCGAAAGTGACGTAACATTCGCTGCAGCCAAAACGCCGCACCCGCCGAAGATCCTCCAAGGTGAATCCGCAAGTGGCGCAGGTCTTGCCATTTCCGGAGGACGCGGTGGCTCCTGTGAGCTGCTTGGTGCCAAGGCCACCGGGCAGGCCACCCAAAAGCAAGTCTGCGAGAGAAAATCCCGTCGGGTCCGTGACTCCCCTCTCCTTCGCGCAAGAATCGCAGAGGCAGACTTTTTTCATCTGGCCTTCGACGAGGTGGGTGTGGAAGACGGTGGCCGTCTCGCTGCAGAAA
>JBBRIB010000481.1:0-1687 GCA_038221745.1 Verrucomicrobiales bacterium | reverse complement strand
ATCTCAGCGATTTTCCAAAAGTGCATCCATCAGATATTTTGCGGGTCTGAAGTTCTCAATCAGGACTTCACGTTGTTTGCCTCGGATCATGCGCACCTGACTGATATTAAAGTTAGGAGTCTTGTGAGGGGCGAAAAGGATGTCATCGTGGGTGGAATTTTCATGCTTTTTAAACATGCTTGGCAGGATGTCCCCGCCGAGATGATCGTCGCGACCGGTCGCAAGGTGGCAGGTGCCCAGGACTTTTTCATCCTGGATATCCGCATAGGAAACGGGGAGGACCTGAGTGCCGAAGCCTAGCTCACCGAGGGTGCCGGTCATCGGGTCATCCTTGAGCTTCGCGTTATGGGCATCGATGGTGGCTTGGTTCCCTTGGATGAGGGTGGAATGAATGATGCAGCGGTTTTTCACTTCGAGAACGCCGAGGGTGCCATCTTCGTATTTCATTGGAAACTGGCCGCGAGCGTCGCTGGGTACGAAGTAAACTTCGCCGGCCGGGAGATTGGCGATATCAGGGGCTTCGCCGAGGCAGAGTCCGTGGGATTTCTGGGCCTCTTGGCCGTTCAGTCCGAGCCATGCGGTGAGCGTCCGGCCGTCTTCCAATTCGAAGTCGATCTCAATGGAGTCGGCGCGGGTCATCGCGAGGCGGAGGCGCTCTGCATCTTCAGAGACCTGGCTGTAATCGACGGCGAGGCCGGAGTTGAGAATGATGTCATTGAGGCCATGCAGCGTCGCGCCGCGGAAGCCGTATTCCCTGCACTTGGCCGTAAGGGGCGCGGTGGCGGAATAGGTGGAAATGCAGAGAACCAAATCGTATTCCTCATAGATGTCTTTATCGAGCGAAAGATGATTTCCTTCCGTATCCCAGACATCGTCCTGAAGATCGAGATTGGAGCCGTGGGTGCAGCGGAAGGCGAACATTTCTCCGCCCGTCATCCCAAGCTCGGCGAGGGCACCCGCCTGGAGGCCCTGGTAGAACGCCTGATAGGCTTTTTTCTGCACGGGAAATCCTTCGTGCTTGAGGAAAGCGAAATCCTTTATGAGTTCGGCGGGTTCGTTGAAGTCGATTAGGATACAAACGCGACAGCCCTTGGTCGGTGCAAAAACGCTGCCGAGAAGCCTGACGAGGCTAAATTTCGGAAATTTTCGGTTCTCCGGGTGAAGCAGGATTTCCTCCTCAAGGTAGTCGGGGAGTGGTGGGGCAAAGATACTGGACATGTTTCAAATTAAAACCAATGTGCTCCCCCGCAAGAGGTGAATTTCAAATTTTTGTTGGATTTGTTTCCCTCTGACAACGAGGGTTGACGGCTCGGGCGGGGTGGACAAGCTGGCGGCAAGATGATTGCAAGACTGCGGGGCAAGGTGCTGGAAGCGTATCCAAATCGACTCGTCGTGGATGTGCATGGCGTGGGCTATGAGGTGATCGTGCCGCTCTCGACGTTTGATCGGCTGCATGCGGCCGAAGGGCTGGAAGTGGATTTGCGGACGCATTTGCATATCCGGGAGACGGCGCACACGCTTTATGGTTTTGCCACCGAGGAGGAGCGCGATGTGTTTCTGATGTTGATTGATCGCGTGAGCGGGATCGGCCCGGCGATCGCGATGGCGGTGCTCAGCGGGCTGCCCGTTTCGCGTTTCAAGAGCGCGGTGGTGGCGGGGGATGTGGCGGAATTGTCGCGCATCAAGG
>JBBRIB010000480.1:0-1743 GCA_038221745.1 Verrucomicrobiales bacterium | reverse complement strand
GAAAACCTGCCCCGCCTCGAAGAGCTTCCACTTGCCCCCCTCGATGCCCTGCTCACGCACCACCCGCGCGGTTGCAGCGGTGGCATAGATCGGAACAGGGTTGCTTTTCAGGAAAATTTTCAAACCACGGACGTGATCGCCGTGCTCATGGGTAAGCAATATGCCATCCAGCGAGCCTGGTTCGATTCCCACTTGAGTCAGCCTCAGCGAAAGTTGCTTGGCACTCAGACCCGCATCGATCATCAGGCGCAGCCCCCCGCACTCGACGACCGCCGCATTCCCGCCACTCCCGCTGCCCAACACTACAAAACGCATCACGCGGGCGAACATGCGCCACCGCTCACAAAAGAAAATAAAAAACCGCTGTGCCGTCCTTGGCGCCGTGAGCCACGTTCCGTAAACTCAATAAGTGGGATCGTCCAGTGGTTTTCCGTCTTCCTGAAAAGGCATGACATAGTCCACTGGAAGGTGATCCCGGTTCAATCATATCGGTTCGGGCCGGCTGCCAAATTAGTCGTACACAGCAGTCGGGGAAATCATACCGCGATGCCCACCATCCGCAATCGAAATCATAAAAAAGAAAAGGCTTCACAAATGACTTTTGTTGTGGGGCGTTTCCGTTTTTTTTGAGCTATCGCATGCGCTCCACGATTCATAACCTTCGCGGCATGAAGGTCACTTGCCTGCTGTGCGTTCTCCCATCACTTGTCATCGCGGAGACGAAAGAATTGCCAGACCCGGACGAGGCCGCCTATCCCGCTATCGAGCGCTTTGTCGAGGTGTTGGAATCTGTTAGGAAAAATCACCCGGATGTGGATCGGCTGGCTTACGACCGCCTGGTGAATCACGCGCTTGAGGGGATGTTGGCCAGTCTCGATCCACATTCCTCCTTCATCCACCCCGAGATGGCGACGCAGATGCGTGAGCACACCGAGATGAATCCCGAGGTGGCATCGTTAGGGCTGGCTGTAGCGGTGAGGGATGATGGAGTCTATATTGCCAATGTGGCACCTTCGGGCCCGGCGGCAGCGGCGGGGATTCTTCCCGGTTCATTGTTGCTGGAAGTGGATGGGAAAAAGACGGAAGGCAGCGCGTTTCCCCTTTTGTTGGAAACGATGCGCGGGGCAGCAGGACAAGTGACCGGACTTTTCATCAAATCTCCCGCCGCGCCCCAGCCATTTGTGCTTTCCCTCACCCATCGCCTGATAGAAGAGCGTTCGGTGGTCGAATCCAAGCTCTGGGATCAGGCCAAAGGTGTCGGCTACCTGCGGCTCGCCTCCTTTGGTTCAAACTGTGCCCGTGAGGTGGAAGCCGCTCTCGACGGGTTGGAAGATGGAGGCATGAAATCATTGATCCTCGATCTCCGCGAAAACGGCGGCGGCTCCTTGAATGAAACGGTCAAAATCCTCGGGCTTTTTCTGCCGCCTGGTACCGCAGTCGTCTCCACCCGTGGCCGCGATGGAGATGCTGCTGCTCCAATGAAAACTCCCGACCGCCAACGCCGGAAACGCGACTACCCGATGGTGGTTCTGGTGAACCGCATGTCCGCCTCTGCCTCCGAGCTTACCGCCGGGGCGCTGCAAGATTTGAAACGGGCCACCATCATCGGCGAGGTGAGCTACGGCAAAGGCTCCGTTCAGAACATCATCCCGATGGGGGGTGGCACCGCGTTGCGGCTCACCATCGCCACCTATCACACACCTTCTGGAAATACCCCGCATCGCAAAGGCATCACTCCTGATC
>JBBRIB010000479.1:0-1845 GCA_038221745.1 Verrucomicrobiales bacterium | reverse complement strand
ATAATCTGATTGAAGAGTTCTTCAAATTTTCCGACAAATCCGGCAGATTTACAGGGTGTCTTACAAAACATCCCTCCCAAATATGGATATTTTTTAAAAGTACAAGTTTAATTTTTGAGAATTCTTTCCCTAAAGGCATTGTGGCTAGGGGAGTAGATGATCTCTCAACGTCCCCACCTGGAAGAGCGTTCCAAATAGTATGCCTTGATTCAACGTGGCGGACAGAAAATTGCGAGGACCCGATGACGTCAATTGCCGAAGGATCGCTGGGAGCGTATTTCAACCCAGCTGAGGCTCGCAATGAAGGCGAGGGAAGACGAGTGATGGATAGAGATGGAGCCCGGTTGATTTTCAATCCAAAATACGGCTTCTAATGGAACACTTGGAAGCGTTGTTAATCTGTGATGGATCAAGTGACGCCGCGCTTGAACATCCAATTCGGTGGTTGCTCGCGCAGGCTGGCTACAAAGGAACGCTTAGCATTCAGATCGCTGGTTTTTCCAGAATGAATTCTCCTATCAGGTATCTGGAAGACAAGATCCAAGTCGCTTGCAAACGATACAAACCCGACGTCCTCTTCGTTCATCGTGACCCGGAAAAAGAACCCTTTCAACGTCGGCTTGGCGAAATCCAAACAGCGCTGCAGAAAGCTGGTAAAAATCATTCCAGCTCCATTCCTGTCATTCCCGTCCGTAGGTTGGAGGCATGGTTGCTTTTTGATGAAAAAGCAATCAGGCGGGCGGCGGGAAATCCAAACGGGGCGGACCCAATGACGCTGCCCAAACTGAATCAAGTGGAGTCGGAACCGGATCCCAAAAAAATATTATGTCAATTGCTGTCACAAGCATCGGGGCTCACTGGCAGGCGATTGCATCGGTTTCGCCCCCTTAGCAAACGCCACCTCGTAGCGGAAGAAATCAGCGACTTTTCACCACTTGCTCAGCTCCACTCTTTTTCAAATCCCCGCTCGGCAGTTCAATCCTTTCTCGACTCGAAATGAAGTCGTTTGAGGATTGAATCGTTCTCCCCCATGCGCCACGACCGCTTCCTCACCCGCCGCGGGAACTGTTCCTGCAAAGTGGTCGCACGGTTGTTAGCCGACGGTCGGGTAACGGTCGATGGAGAAACCGAAGCCAGCGGGCTGAGGAAAATCAGCCGTTTCAGCCGCATCGTGCTGGATGGGAAGATCCTCCAGGAAAACGATGCGATCTATCTGATGCTGCACAAACCTGCCGGTCATCTGAGCGCAACCCGCGACTCCGAGCACCCCACCGTCATCGAACTCATCGATCATCCACGCCGTGGCGAACTGCATCTCGCAGGACGCCTCGACCGGGCAAGCACCGGGCTGCTGCTGCTCACCAACGACGGCCGCTGGTCGAAACAAGTCACCGAACCGGGCGAGGAGATTTCAAAAATCTATCGGGTCACCACGCGCGATCCGATTTCCGCAGAAACCGCTGCCATTTTCGCGCAAGGAATTTACTTCGCCTACGAGGACCTCACCACCCGGCCCGCGGCGTTGGCCGTCATCACACCGCACGAGGCGCTCATCAGCATCCACGAGGGCCGCTATCATCAAGTGAAGCGCATGTTCCACGCGGTCGGAAACCAAGTGCTGAGTCTCCACCGCGAAAGCATCGGTCCGCTAGTCCTCGATCCCGCACTCGCTCCGGGCCAGTCCCGGATGCTGACGCCCGAAGAGGTGTCCATATTCGCAAGGCCTTGAGCATGCTCGTTTATTGTCTCGATCCCGGTATATCGAGTACTTTATGAAATGCGCCTTATGGAATCTGAAATTGCAGGCCGGCTGAGCGCGGTCTTCCGCTTCGTCCATGTGATCGC
>JBBRIB010000478.1:0-1892 GCA_038221745.1 Verrucomicrobiales bacterium | reverse complement strand
CTCTTCGCGCAAGGATTTCTTCTACGTCCCGGATTTTTTCCCGTTCTATTTCATGTCCCCGCAAGTGAGCCTCGCGTTTTGTATTTTTGCTGAAGTCGTTGCCGCCGCGCTCATCATCATCGGCCTGGCCACCCGGCCTGCAGCATTTGTGCTGGGCTTCGCCATGGTCGTCGCCGCATTCGGGTTTCTGGGCACCGCCCCGTGGTTCATCAAGCCCCCGGACATCATGGATGCCAAGGAACTCTCGTTAATGTACCTGATCCCGATGATCGCTCTCATCCTCTCCGGTTCCGGCTCCTACTCGCTGGACTCAATGCTCTATCGGGATTCCAAACGCCGCCGCTGGTGAACTCATGGAAACCCACCGCCTCGTCCTCCCCGGTGATCTGAACCACTACGGCTTCCTCTTCGGGGGGCGCTTGCTGGCATGGATCGATGAAGCATCATGGATCGCCGCCAGCCTGGATTACCCACATTGCCAATTCGTCACTGTGGCCATGGATACCGTGGAGTTCCATCACAGCGTGCGGGACGGCACCATCCTGAAAATTTCCTGCTCCCGCGTGCGCGAGGGAAATACCAGCGCCTCCTATGCCGTCGGCGTCATCGATGAGCGCGCAGGCCAAGCCCCGATTTTTTCAACCCAAGTCACCTTCGTCAGTGTGGATGACGAAGGCAAAAAACGCAGCATCCGTGGCTGAGCCTCTCGTGGAAACTCTGATAGAAACCGTCGATATCGTCCTGCCCTTGGAAAAATCCGAGGACGATGCCGCCCGCCGCCAAGCCTGCGCGGCCAAGCTCGGTGTCCCGCCCTCACGCATCGGTGGCGTGAAGTTGCGCAAGCATTCCATCGATGCCCGCCAACGTGCCGTCAAAGTTCAGCTCCGGCTGGATGTTTCCCTCGATACCCCGCTACCGCCCGATCGCACCCCGGATTGGTCCGTCCCACCGCTCGCGGCGGATGCGAAAAGGGTCATCATCGTCGGCTGTGGGCCGGCGGGGATGTTTGCGGCGTTGCGTTGTTTGGAAAATGGCCAAAAGCCAATTCTGTTGGAGCGCGGCAAAGATGCGAGTGCCCGCCGCTTTGATCTTGCGCCCCTCTTGCGTGAGGGCCGTGTGATCGAGGAATCGAACTACTGCTTCGGCGAGGGCGGAGCCGGCACATTTTCCGATGGGAAACTTTACACCCGCGCCACCAAACGCGGCCCTGTTGCCAAAGTTTACGAAGTCCTCGTCGCCCACGGTGCCCCCGAAGTCATCCTCACCGATGCCCACCCGCACATCGGCTCGAATCTTCTGCCCAACGTCGTCAAAGCCATCCGTCACTCGATCATCGCCGCCGGGGGTGAAGTGCGATTTCAAACGAAAGCCATCGATTTCCTACTCACAGGAAACCGGATCCGCGGCGTGGCCACCGCTACCGGTGAGGAAATTCTCGCAGACTCCGTCATCCTCGCCACCGGCCATTCCGCGCGGGACATCTATCGGCTTCTCGCAGAAAAGAAAATCCTTCTGGAAGCCAAGCCCTACGCCGTGGGTTTCCGCATCGAGCATCCGCAGCCCTTTATTGATCGCACTCAATACCACCTCAATCCCGGCCAGGAACGCCCGCGCCTGTTGCCCGCCGCCCGCTACCGCCTCGCCACCAAGATCCGTGGCCGCGGCGTCCATTCCTTCTGCATGTGCCCCGGCGGCTGGATTGTGCCCGCCTCCACCGAGAATGACGAAGTCGTCGTCAATGGCATGAGCCTTTCCCGCCGCGATTCGCCGTTTGCAAACTCCGGAATGGTCGCCACCGTCGAGCCGGAGGATCTCAAGCCGCTTCTCAAAGAGCATGGCATCCTCGCAGGTCTCGTCTTCCAGAAAAACCTCGAGCGCAGCGCGAAAATCGC
>JBBRIB010000477.1:0-1929 GCA_038221745.1 Verrucomicrobiales bacterium | reverse complement strand
CCACAAGATGGCTTCTTTCTGCTGGATCAGATCAGGGTTGCCGATAGCAGCATCAGCTTCGCAATAAACAATTTCGGTTCATTGCTTGCTCCGAACTATTTTGTGGATTCGATCACTTTTAATAGTGTGACGGAAACGGGTGTCTCCGCCCCGCCTTTCACCCCTTACTGGGCGCAGTGGGTATCTGGAGGAGCGGCGGGATTCCCCGCCGCCTCGCCCAAGCCTTCCGGCACGTGGAGCTTTGGATCCGGTATCTCCGCTCCCTACCGCGTGATTGCACCGGGGTCGTGGGATGCGTTGGTTTTCTCGGATGGCTCCTCGGCTCCATCCGTCTCGCCGATTCCTGAAACCTCGTCCGCCGCGCTGGCCCTTCTCGGTTCACTGGTAATTTTCAAACGCCGCCGCCGTTCATAAAATTTTAATACTTCTCCCGCCCGGGCTTGCTTGGGCGGGAGGAAAATTCTCCATGCCATCTCTCAAAACCAACATTTTTGTAGCGCTCGCCGCGTTTTCCCAAGCGGCACTCGCCGGGCCATTTGCGCCTGCTGCCGGGCAACCCGGCTCCGATGCCATCGCCGCCGGAGATACGCGTTTCACGCTTTGGGCCACTCAAGCGGAAATCACCCGCGGACCCGCGAACATCGCTTCGCTCAATCCTGTTTTCGTCTCCTATGGCGAGGCTGAAGATGCCACTGGCAAAGCCAACGCGACTCCTGATGACCCTCTTCCGGTCGTTTCCCTAGGCGATGGGGGGAATGCCATTCTCACCTTCGCAGCGCCGTTTGGGGATCTGCCCGGCCCGGATTTCGCGGTTTTTGAAAACAGTTTTGGTGCGAATTTTCTCGAACTCGCCCATGTCGAGGTCAGCTCGGACGGCATCCGTTATTTCCGCTTTCCGTCCACCTCGCTCACCCCATCCAGCGTGACCTCCGGTCAAGGCGGCTCCGTCGATCCCACCAACATCCGCAATCTGGCAGGAAAATACATCGCTGGCTTCGGCACCACCTTCGACCTTGCGGAGATGCGCCGCTTCTCGCCTGAGCTGGATGTCCAGCGCATCACCCACGTCCGCGTCATCGATGCCGTCGGCACCAATGCCCCTGCCTTCGCCTCCTTTGATGCCGCCGGGGCGATGGTCATCGATCCCTACCCCACGAATTTCTTCAGCGGTGGCTTCGATCTTGATGCGGTGGGTGCGTTTTCCGAAACTTCCACCACATTTCCCGCATGGCTCACGGCCCATGGCTACGCGGGCAACGATGCAAAGCCCGAGGCGGATCCAGATCATGATGGGGTGCCAAATATCATCGAATATCTCACCGGCGGCGATCCCCTACTGCTCACCACCGCACCGGGTAATACGGTCCTGCGCCTTCCTCGTCTCTCCTACCGGGCGGGTGCGGATCTCCGCTTGGAAACCAGCGGTGATTTGCTGGAATGGAGTTCTCTAGCAGAATCGATCAACGGTGGCCCGCTGATCGCGACCACGCCGGCTGCCGTCGTGATCGAGTCCGGCGATTTCTTGAAGAAAGCCGAAGTCACCCTCGCCACCAGCCTCGGTCCACGGTTTTTCCGCCTCTCCGCCAGGCTAACAACCACACCATGAAATCGACCGCGCATCCTCATCGTACGCATTGCACCGGCTTCTCGCTGGTGGAACTGCTGGTGGTGATCGTGATCACCGCCGTGCTCGCCAGCATGGTGGTCACTGGCTTTCAAACCGCGCGATTGCGGGCGAATCAATCCGTCTCCACCACAAACTTGCGCCAACTTGCCACGGCGAATCTACTCTACGTTTCAGACTATCAAACCTACGCACCCGCCACAGACCGCACCAACCGAATCCGCTGGCACGGCGCACGGACGAGTGGCACCGGCAAGTTTGACCCTGAAAAAGGCTACCTCTCCGAATACCTTGGAATGAGCCGC
>JBBRIB010000476.1:0-2016 GCA_038221745.1 Verrucomicrobiales bacterium | reverse complement strand
GCCGCAAAGGCTGCTGCCGTCAGCGCGGCTCTCACCGCTGCAAAGGCCGCAGGCGTGCCAGCCCGCTACCTCGATCCTTTGGAAGCCAGTGCCAAAGCGAAGCCCTAGGTTGCTCAGCGGAAAATTTCACGATCCCTTCATGTCCTCGCCCCGCACCGCCACCCGCAGCCGCAAGACAGCGGAAACCTGCATCGAGCTTTTCATCAATCTCGATGGCTCGGGAGTTTCCACCATCGATACCGGCATCCCGTTTTTCGATCACATGCTCACGCTTTTTTCCAAGCATGGCTTGTTCGATCTCAACGTCAAAACCGTGGGTGATCTCCAGGTGGATGCCCACCACACCATCGAGGATACGGGAATCGTCATCGGAGAATGTCTGCGTGAAGCCCTCGGCACCAAGGAAGGTATCCGCCGCTACGGCTGCGCCTACTTGCCGATGGATGAAACCTTGGCCAGAGTCGTCGTGGATCTCAGCAACCGCCCGCACTTGGAATTCCGCGCGCCTGCGGGCACCCCATCCGCGCCGAACATGCCCTTCACCCTCGTCGAGGAATTTTGCCGCGCCCTCGCCTCGAATCTGCGTGCGAACATCCACGTCGAGCTGTTGTACGGTCGTGACGGTCACCACATTGCCGAGGCGATTTTCAAAGGTCTCGCCCGTGCCTTGCGGGAAGCTTGTGAGCGGGACTCCCGCGTCAAAGGCATTCCAAGCACCAAAGACGCATTGTGAAAATCGGCATTATCGACTACGGCGGTGGCAATCTCCGCAGCGTGGCAAACGCCCTGCGCTCCCTCGGCCACGAGCCGCTGATCATCGCCAGCCCCGATCAGGCCGGCGATGCCACGCACTTGATCCTGCCGGGCCAAGGTGCTTTCGGCGATTGCATGGAACGCTTGGAAAAACGCGGCCTCGCCGGATTTCTCAAGGATTGGATCTACGCCGACCGGCCCTATTTCGGGATTTGTGTGGGCTATCAGATTTTATTCGAGGCCAGTGAAGAAGCACCCGGCACTCAAGGCTTGGCCATCCTCCGCGGTGTGGTCCGCCGTTTCGCTGACGAACCCGGAATGAAAATCCCCCATATGGGCTGGAATTCCGCCCTCGTTCAAAAGCCAGACTCGCCCGTCTGGCATCACCTCGGCGACGAGCCGTTTTTCTACTACGTCCATTCCTATTTTCCCGCGCCTCTGGATTCGGATGTGATCGTCGCCACCACCACCTATGGTACCCAATCCTTTGCCGCTGCTGTAGAACGGGGGAACCTTTTCGCCTGCCAATTCCACCCTGAGAAAAGCCAGGAAGCAGGCCTCCAACTGATTCGTAATTTCATCGCTGCTTAAGATCTCATCCTCACAGACAATCGGCTCGAAGCCCTCCCGGCAGCGCTCGGACGCTGCACGAAGTTGCAAAAACCCACGCTCGCAGGGAAACGGCTCAAAGATTCACCTGCGGAAATGGCATCCTGCGTGGAGCTCGAATTGCTCCGGCTCGCCGGAAATCACTTTGAAAAATCCCCCCTTGGCTCGTCGATCTCCCTCTTGGGGGAACCGCTCGACCGCAGCTCAGGAGATCAAGCCGTCTTCCATTCCCTCCGCACGATGCAGCAACTCTGGATCAAAGAAAACACCCGCTCTCGCCCCGGGTTTACAGATCTCCTCGCGACCTTGGCCGCCATCAATCGATCAGTGGAATCAGTGATGAAAATTTCCCCGGCTTCGATCTTGTCAGGATACTGGTGAGCGGATTCAAAGGGCGACCTCACTCCCACCAATCACGATCAGCTTGGTATCGTCCACCCCGGCGTTCGTGACGGCCCGGTTCAAGAGTGCGGTGGCGGTTTGATGGGGATCGGGCGGGCAGGCGGAGAGGGCCTCTGCAAGGTGGCGTTCCCAGAGGCCGTCAATGAGGCCGTCCGAGCAAATCAGGAAGCGATCGCCGGGGAGGTAGGGGATGGCGGCGAAGTGGGGACAGACTCTTTCATGACCGCCACCGATGATTTCAAAAAGTGCGGC
>JBBRIB010000475.1:0-2082 GCA_038221745.1 Verrucomicrobiales bacterium | reverse complement strand
CGGCTTGCCGGTGGTGCCGGGCGCGGGGGCGGGAACATGGATGTGCCCGAGCAGCCAGGTCTGGAGGCCGGTGATTCGGAAGTCGCTCTCAGCCATGTTGAAATAGCGTTGGTCGGCATCGAGGCCGAGGCCCTCGACATTACCATGGGCAATGCCGATATGCAGCATGTCAGCCGGCTTTTCCCCATCCGCCACCCAGCCGATGGTGTGCTCCTTGCCATGCTTGCTGGGACAAGGGCAGGCATGGAAACGCACCCGATAGTCGTCGCTTTCGAAGTCCTTTGTTCCCGGCTCGGTCAGGGCCAGGACGCAGCTGCCAACCGCTGCGGTGCGGAACTGTTTCCAAAGCTTGCTGTCCGGTCCTTCGCAGAAATCGTGGTTGCCAGCGAGGACCAGGACCGCCTCGCCCTCGAATTTCCCTAGGATTTTAACCGCCCGCTCGATCTGGGTCTTGGTGACGGTCGTTTTGTCGAAGAGATCGCCCGCAACAACGATGAAGTGGGCCTTGCGTTCGTTCGCGATGGTGACCATCCGCTCGAGCGAGGCGAAGCGTTCCTCGATCAGATGTTTCTGGACCTCCGGGTATTGGTTGAAAGAAAGGCCGATGTGGTTATCGGCGGTGTGGAGAATTCGGAGGGGCATTGGATCGATTGATGGATTGGAAGGAAATTGGTGTTTTGTGCCTCTAACTCTAGTTGGTTACTCTGAAATCCTGCTAGGGAACGGATGGGGCGTGAAGCAGAAAAAATGGTTTCTGCGGGTTAAGGGTGGCGGGTGCTGCTCTGGGAAATGGTCACAAGGACCCAGTTCCGCATGAGCCGACAAGCCGCTAACACAGGTACAAATCGCGGCAGACGCAGCCGAAATGGAATACCGCCCGAATCCCCCACGCCCACGTACTCAAACGAAAAAGCACAGGCACCGCCGCCCTTTGGATACCGGAGCGAATTTCCACTCACGACGATCGCGTCACCCGCGAATTTTTTGAGAGTTTACCCAGCGTTCTAAGCCAGCCATCCTCCGGCCCGTGCCAGCATCCGCCAAACGTTCCGCAGGAATCCTCCTTCCCGCTTTTTCACCCCGCCGCAAAAATGATCTGGGCATCGGGGATACGCTTGCCCTGCGCGAGTGGATCGATTGGGCCGCCGCCCATCAGGTCGGCTTTATTCAACTTCTTCCCATCAATGAAAATGGCCCGGACGAGAGTCCTTACAGCGCCATTTCATCCGTCGCCCTGGATCCCATTTACCTCGCGCTCGATGCCACGGAAATCCCCGGCCTCACCGATGCGGATCTCAATTCCGCACGCAGCCAGCTCGGCGAGGCCCGATTTGCGAAGAACGTCGATTACCCTGCTGTCCGCACAATCAAACGAAGTTTGTTAGAGATTGCCTGGTCCCGCTTCGATCAGGCGGATGCCGTCCTTGCCGCCGAGTTTGATCTTTTCAAAAACGAGCAAGCCGGGTGGCTTACGGACTACTGCCTTTTTCGCTACTTGATGGAAATCCATGGTGAGTCGCTCACTTGGGATCAATGGCCGGCCACATGCAAAACTCCGCAAGCGGCCCGCGAATTTCTGGACCAGCTGCGCCAGCTCGATCCCGCGCTCGTCGTTTATCGTCTTGGCCACCATGCCTTCGTCCAGTGGCTTTGTTTCCGCCAGTGGCTTGCACTGCGCGCCCATGCCGAGCACCTTGGAGTCAAGCTCATGGGTGATGTGCCCATCGGCATCAGCTGGCATTCGTGCGACGTGTTTTTCGAGCGGGATGAATTTCATCTCGATTGGTGTGGCGGCACTCCGCCCGAAGGCATGGGGCAGAGCGATTCATTCCTCAATCAATGGGGGCAAAACTGGGGTATTCCGCTCTACCGCTGGGACTTCATGGAGGCGAACGGCTACCAATGGTGGAAAAAACGCATAAAACATCTCACCGCCATCTTTTCGATTTTCCGGCTCGATCACATCCTCGGCTTCTATCGAATTTACGCCTTCCCTTGGAATCCCGCACGCAACTCTGAATTCATCGGCCTCAATCGCGAACAAGCCGCCGCGATCAACTCCGGCCGCCTTCCCCGCTGGGT
>JBBRIB010000474.1:0-2101 GCA_038221745.1 Verrucomicrobiales bacterium | reverse complement strand
TGGTCGGTAAAGGTGGCGAAGGTGATGACGGGCGGAGGCGAGGGCTTTGGCACCTTGTCTTCTGAGTTTATGGCGGCGGCATCGCTCGGGATGGCGGTGGGTTTTGGATTCGCCTCGATGCTGCTGCGCAAGCGCATCGATCTGGGCTGGGTGCCGTTGGCCGGGCTGGCAATGATGGTGATGGCGTTGCTCCTCGCATTCCTGACTCCGGGCGGTTGGTTTTTCCTGATCACTTTGGGCCTGCTGGCGTTTTTCGCAGCGGTTTTCCTCGCTCCGCTCAATGCATGGCTTCAGGACCACTACCCGGCGGACAAACGCGGTGAAATGCAGGCAGCGGTGAATTTACAGGATTGCTTCGCCGGGATGATAGCTGTGGGAGTGATCGCGCTTTTTGAATTAGGTGCGAGGCTGTCAGGCATCGATCCAGCGCTGGGTTTCTCGCTTCAAATGGGCTTCGTGGGGTTGCTTTGCGGGGCCATCAGCATTCAATTTCTGCGGACCTTGCCGGGCGATGTGATTCGCTTGATCGGCGTGGCGATGATCCGTGCGGTCTATCGGATCCGGGTGGTGGATGCAGAGCGCCTTCCGAAAAAAGGCGGAGTCTTGCTGCTGCCGAATCATGTGACGTTTGCGGATGCGTTTTTCATCTCCGCAGCGTGTCCGCGGCCCGTCCGCTTTGTAATGGATGAGGCCTTCATGGCCTCGCCCTGGATAAGAGGATTCGTGAGTGTTTTCGATACCCTGACGATACGCCAAGATGCACCGCTGGATGCGATCCGAAACATGATCGCTGGCTTGAAAACCGGTGATGTGGTGTGCCTGTTTCCTGAGGGCCAATTGACCCGCACCGGCACGCTCAATGAGCTGCGGAGGGGTTTCGAACTCATCGCGAAAAAGGCGGGAACACCCTTGATTCCACTTTGGTGCGATGGCTCGTGGGGATCGATCTTTTCGTTCGAACGCGGGCGTTTTATGGAGAAATTACCCTACCGGCTGCCCTACAGTCTATCGCTCGCATTTGGCGCACCCATCGAGCCGGCGCGGGCAAGCTTGGAAGCAGTTCGGGATGGATTGTTGGAGACCTCGGCGGCGGCGATCGCCAAGCGCTTCCCGGGCGAGTCACGGGAACACATCAATGGCCATCAACTCGGGCAGTTGAATGCACTCCAGCGGAAGACGAAGTTTCTAACACTTGAGGGGGATTTGAAATTGTCAGGGATCGGGAAACCTTTAGGTGCGTTCTGTGAACGCTTCGGAGCAAGCATGGAAACACGCGTCACGATAGGACAGGGAATCTGGGTGGGAGGAGATGCCTTGCGGGAATCCATCCAAGCACTCAAACCCGGTGAGAGCGGGGTATTTTATGATTTTAGCAGGCGATGTTTGGAGCCTGTGGAAAGTGAAGGCTGGTTGCATTTGCCGTGCCTCGCTTTGGATGGGATGATCATCGCCATGTCCATGCCGGAGCCGCCGAAAAACAAAGAGAACGATGCCCAGCAACGCGGACATCTTGCCGGCACCTGGGGGAAACTGCTCCCTGGCTGGTATCTCAAGGGGAGCCGGGTCCATGGCCCTGCCGCCCCGGAAGAAGGGCTGGAACTACCACCCGGAGCTACTCTCGATATCGAATGCTTCTTGCATGACAGAACAACTTTGCCCACCGCCGTATCGATTGCGCCAACTCCAAGTGAATGATGAAATTTCCAACAACCCATTTCCTTCTGATCCTTTCGCTTATGACGACTTTCAGCCCCGCCGCCGAGTGGCTCCCGTTATGGACCGGGCGGATTCCGGCAGCCTCCGCTTCGCCCGTCACCGAAAGCGCAAACAAAGCTGGGCATCTCACCGATACGGCGATTCCTGCCTATGAAGTCTATCTCCCAGCGACGGAAAATCGAAGCGGTGCCGCAGTGGTGATTTTTCCGGGCGGGGGCTACTCGGTTCTAGCCATCGGCCATGAGGGGCGTGACTATGCAAAATGGTTGAACGAGCGTGGCATCGCAGGCATCGTGGTGAAGTATCGTGTCAGTGGAAATGATGCGGCAGGTTTTCAATTTCCCGCGCCTCTCCTCGATGCCCGGCGGGCCATCCGCACCACCCG
>JBBRIB010000473.1:0-2117 GCA_038221745.1 Verrucomicrobiales bacterium | reverse complement strand
CCGGAAGCGCAGAAACTCCGCATCGCCGTCATTGAGGCTGAGCTTTCCAAGCTCACCCAGCTCTACTCCGAACATGTCCTGGATTCCACCAACGCTTGGGAACACATCATCACCGATGAGGCGAAGCTCGATGGCCTGCCTGAATCTGCGAAAGCGAGTGCCGCCGCGAATGCCCGATCCAAAAACATCGAGGCTCCTGCCTGGCGCTTCACCCTGCAATTTCCCTCCATGTTCCCGCTCATGCAGCACCTGCATGATGATGAAATCCGCCGCCAGGTCTGGCAGGCATCCTCACAGATTGGTGCCACCGGCGAGCATGACAATACCGCGTTGGTCTGGCAAATTCTCCAACTGCGCCAGGAGAAGGCCAGCATCCTCGGCCACCCGAACTTCGCGAATCTCACCCTCCTGCGGCGGATGGCTAAAACAGGAAAATCCGCCCTTACATTCATCGAAAGTTTTCACTCCCGCATCCACCCCGCTTTCCTCGCGGAATATGCCCAACTCGCCGACTACAAATCCAACAAAACGGGCCAACCCACTAGCCTGTTAGAGCCTTGGGAAGTATCCTACTGGGCGGAGAAACAACGGCAGGAAAACTACGACTTCGACGAGGAAGCCCTGCGTCCTTATTTTCCCGTGGATGGCGTGATGGCAGGCATGTTTGAAATCGCCTCGCGCCTTTTCGGAATCACCCTCCGCGAGCGCCCGGAAGGCTCCGTGGAGGTTTGGCACCCCGAGTGCAAATTTTACGAAATCCACGATTCGAAGACCTCCGCGCACCTTGGATCATTCTATGCGGATTGGCACCCGCGCGAATCCAAACGGGGCGGGGCTTGGATGAACTCACTTCACACCGGTGCCCTTGGCGAGCCGCACCTCGGCCTCATCGCCGGCAATATGAGTCCCCCCATCGATGGCAAGCCCGCTCTTCTGACCCACCGTGAGGTCGAGACGATTTTCCACGAGTTCGGCCACTTGCTTCACGGCCTGCTCAGCGAGGTTTCCGTCAAATCCCTCTCCGGAACCAACGTCGCGTGGGATTTCGTGGAGCTGCCCTCCCAGATCATGGAAAATTTCTGCTGGGACCGCGAATCGCTCGATCTCTTCGCCCGTCACCATGAAACGGGAGCAGCCATTCCGGAAGACCTCTTCGCCAAAATGCTCGCCGCGAAGAATTACCTCAGCGCCACCGTCTTCATGCGTCAGCTCGCCTTCGCCAAGCTCGATCTGGAACTGCATCTCCGCCTCTCCGATTTCCTCGGCAAGGACCTCGATGCCGTGGACCGAGAAGTCCTCGCCGACTACCTTGCCCCGCTCAAAACCCAAACACCTTCCATGATGCGGCGCTTCTCCCATCTCTTCAGCAGCCCCACCGGATACGCCGCCGGCTACTACTCCTACAAATGGGCGGAGGTCTTGGATGCCGATGCCTTCACCCGTTTCCAGCGCGAAGGCGTGCTCAATGCCGAGACGGGCCATGCCTTCCGCGAGCACATCCTCAGCAAGGGAAATTCACTACCGCCGGATGAACTCTACCGCCGCTTCATGGGCCGCGATCCCCAGCAAGAGCCGCTGCTCGTCCGCGCCGGGCTGGCGGAACCCGCCATTGCGTAAGACTCCACTTGGATTTAGCGATTGTCACAAATCTCACAATCACCCCGGAGCTACGATTAGTTGGCACATTTGCTGTGATCCAAGAAGTCGCAAACCCTCAAATCCCCACTCCACGTTTTACAAATTATCGATGCGGCCGCATCGATAATTTGTAAATGCGGCCTTCGGGAAGGAAGATTCCTAAGCCAAATGGACAAACTCACCGCAGACTTGCTTACAAATAGTTGATGCGGCCGCATCAACCATTTGTAAGGTGCATGGGGAATCCGCAAAAATGTTTGGTGTCCGTTCACACGTGACGGGTTTTGTCTTCCGGCGAATCTCAGAGAGCTGCGATGGGATGTTTGTGAAAAAATCCACTCAGTTTCCCATCTCCGCCATGGCCGCACGGATGGCGGCTTGGACGCCGGGATCACCATAAAACGGCCCGGCACCGGGACCGCCGGTGGTGTGGGTTTCTAGCAAAGCAAGATCCCCGTTGGAGTAAATGAACGTGGGAT
>JBBRIB010000472.1:0-2176 GCA_038221745.1 Verrucomicrobiales bacterium | reverse complement strand
TTGAAGCGATTTTGTCAGGATCAGTCCACCAGGTTATCCACCCGCTGGGCGAGTTCGATATCCGAGTCGGTCACGCCACCGGCATCATGCGTGGTGAGCCTGAGGGTGATCTTGGTGTGCTTGATGGTGATGTCTGGATGGTGCTGGGCCTCCTCAGCGATTTCGGCGAGATCGTTCACGAAATCAATTGCCTCGGTGAATTCCTCGAACTCAATGGTCCGGGTGATGGCCTTTTTTTCATAGTCCCACTCAGGGCACTTTTTCAAGGCGGTGGTGAGATCGTCTTCTTCGAGGAGTTCTGACATAAATAGGTTGGGAAGGCTTCGCGGAAAGATTGCCGCCGCTCATTCCCCGTTGGCAAGTCAGTTTGTGAGGTTATTTGAAATCGCGATTCCGTTTGTTGCAAATCCCGGCATTAGAGATTATCTCACGGGTATGAAAATCTTTGCGCTGGTGCTTGTTTGCGGCGGGCTTCTTGTTTCCTGCGCTCCCACCACCCCGCAGACGAGGATTGAGAACAGTCCTGAAAAATTTATGGGCCTCAGTCAGAAACACAAGGCGCTCGTCCGGGATGGGCAAATCGCCAGCGGGATGCCGCCCGCCGCCGTCGAGTTGGCCTGGGGTTCTCCCAGCCGCCGGTTTCAAGGATTTAAAAACCAAAAAGCTTCGGAGCGATGGGATTACAGCGCTTCCCGGCCCGTTTATACGACTTCGTTCTATGGCGGCTATGGCCATGGTGCCTGCATGCCATACGGTCGCTACGGGCGGCGCGGCTACACGGCGCTGGGCTTTGGTTTCGGGCCGGAAGTCGAATACATCCCGGAGCATGTCGCCTCGGTTTGGTTCGTCGGAAATCGCGTCGATTCATGGGAACGGGTCCAGTAATCAATTTCCTCGCAGAGCCAGCTTGCATTTCTCAGCCAATCCGCAATTCTCCCAGCAACTCACGTCACCATGAATTTAAGAAACGCACTTGTCCTCGCCGTCGCCGTCTCCACGGCCAGCTTCATGTCCTCCTGTTCCAATATGCCATCCGGCGGATCAGGGCTGGGAGCTTATAAAGCGTATGACCGCCCCGCCAAGCTTCCGAAAAATCCGGGCAACGTCCGTGTCAAAGTTTCCCTCAGCAAACAACGCACCTACGTCATGGAAGGATCGGAAATTCTCCTGGCCATGCCTGTTTCCGTAGGTAATTCAAGCTCCCCTACCCCTTCCGGAAACTTTAAGATCTTCACCAAGACCGAGAAAAGACGCGCCAACACCCACGGCTACGCCTACAGCGGAAATAGCGTGAAAAAATGCAAGATCAGCCAAAGGCCGCCCGGTTATTCCTTCAAAGGCACGCCGATGCCCTACTGGTGCGAATTCAAGCCAGCCTACGGTTTTCACACCGGCTGGGTCAAGCACAGCCCATGCACCCACGGCTGCATCCGCATGCATGAGAATCTCGCGCCGAAATTTTTCCGCCTCGTCAGCGTCGGTACTCCGGTGAGCATTTCCTACTCGCAACCCGAAGATGCCACCTTCGGAAATATCCCACTCCCACCCGATGCCGGACCGCTTCCTGATTACCCAAACAGCATGTATCTGGGTGACGGCTATTTCAAACAGCACAAGGCTCCCTCCTTTCAGTAAACTTCACTGATAGCGGAATCCCTCGCTTGACTCAAAAGCCCCGCTTACAAGCGGGGCTTTTTTACGGACTCACCTACCCCGCTCACTGCTCACCACGCTCGATTTTCACCGCAACCACATAATCCAGCACGGCCTTTTCATCCGCCTTTTCCAAGCCTGCATGCCCGATCATTTTCGGCACCGCCGTTTGCCACTCATCGATATCCAAATCCTGCGGTAATTTGTACCGATGGCACTCGCCGCAACGCAGCATGTAAACCTCATGCCCACGCTGGATCCGGTCCAGCGCCTTGCCACTTTTACTGGCCATCGCCGGGCTTGGATTGGGCTCCTCCGCGATTCCTCCTTCTGATGGCTCGCCTCCTGCTTCCAGATCGCCCATTTCCGGTGGCGCTCCCATGCCCCCGCAAGAGTTGAGAAAAATCACAAGCCACATCAATCCGAGAGCCTTTGTCCACATGCCGCGAAGCTATCCATCCCCGATCCCGAATCAACCTTGGAAATCAACTTTGCCCTTCGATGTGATCGATTTTGACAAATC
>JBBRIB010000471.1:0-2199 GCA_038221745.1 Verrucomicrobiales bacterium | reverse complement strand
AATCTCCTCAAGGTCGCGGCGGATGGCGTCCATGGCGTAGGATTCCTGCGAATCGCGGCGACCCACTGGGCGCACTTCGATGGGCTCTAACTTCGCGGCATCCGCCTCAGCACGGCTGATCACTCCGGCGGTAACCATGCGTTCGAGGGTCGTGTTGCGCTCGCGGGTGGCGGCGTCCATGGACTTGAAGGGATTAAAAGAATCCGGGCCGCGGACGATGCCTGCGAGCACTGCGGATTGGGAAAGAGTGAGCTCGGACGGGTGTTTTTCAAAATAGATGCGGGATGCCTCGCCGATGCCTTTGATCTGGCGGCCCCAGTTGATCTGATTGATATAGGCTTCGAGGATCTCATCCTTGCTTAAAGAGGCTTCGAGTCGAAACGCGATGGCGATTTCCAAGCACTTGCGGTTGAGCTGGCGGAGCGTGTCGCCACGATTTTCGCCCAGCTTGAGTTGAAAAATGTCAGAACCTAACTGTTGAGTGAGTGTGGATGCTCCTTCTTTCTTGCCGGTGAGATTTTTCAGGACCGCGCGGCCGATGCCGATGATATCGATGGCTCCATGGTGATAGAACCGCTCATCTTCGCGGGCGAGGATGGCTTGGCGGAAATTTTCAGAAACCTGGCTGAGTGGGACGACCGAGCGTTTCTCCCCGTGAATCCGGCCGATTTCCTCGCCGAGGCGATCATGAATGACCGTGCGCTCGGGCATGGCGTGGATTTTCGCAAGGTCATAGTTTTTCGAGCGAAACCCGTAAAAGATCGCCAGAAGTGCAAGCACGCAGGCACCAGCGATCATCGGGTAGCCAACGAGACGCGCCAAAAATCTCATGGGCTGGAAAAGCGAACGGGTGAGCAGGTTGAAAAAATGGAACGGCCAGAAAACCAGCAACGACACGGGGCCGGGGCCGCGGGAAGATGGTGCGCCCGAGGGCTTTTCCCGAAGGCGATTGGTTTCTGGCGGGTTGCGTTTTGGCATCTTCGTGCGAACGCTATGCCATCCGCCGCCGGTGATCCACCACGGATTATTGTCAGACGAAATGGGAAACCGGCGTCGTTCCAAACCATGAAACCATGAAAGTGATTCCAATTTTTTCCCTCGTATGTGCGGGCATGTGGTTGGGGCCGGGTGCTGGCCTGGTTCAGGCGCGTGAGCCGATCCATGACCTGGCCGACCTCACAAAACTCGAAGCCAAGGTGGAGGATGTTTCCAAAAAAGTCATGCCTGCCACGGTGGCCCTCATCGCGGAGGCGACCGGTTCTTCCGGCTCCGGGGTGATTACCACGGCGGACGGACTTGTGCTAACAGCGGCTCATGTGGTGCAGGGCGTGGAGGAGTTGACAGTTGTTTTTCCTGACGGCCAACAGGTCCAGGGAAAAGTGCTGGGTGCGAATTACTCGAAAGACATCGCCATGGTGAAAATCACCAAAGGCGGGCCATGGCCATTCGCCGGGACGGGGGCTTCGAAACAGCTTGAAGCCGGTGACTGGGTGATCGCACTCGGGCATTCTGCGGGCTTCGATGCGGCACGGACTCCGCCAGTTAGGTTTGGGCGGGTGGTATCCAAAGGGCCCGGAAATTTCCTGACCACGGACTGCACGCTCATCGGTGGCGACTCGGGTGGGCCGCTATTCGATTTGGAGGGTAGAATCGTCGGTATCAATTCGTCCATCGGGGTTTCCCTAACGAACAACAACCACGCGGGCATCGATGGCTTCCGGCAGGACTGGGATCGCTTGTTGGCGGGTGAGGCGTGGGGCAAGCTGCAGATGAATCCTTTCGCGAATCCGGAGATGCCGGTGTTAGGAATAGGCGCGGAAAATGGCCGTGGCACCCGGGGCGTCATCGTCGGCGAAGTGGCTCCTCGATCTCCGGCCGCGGCCGCGGGGGTGAGGATCGGTGATTTGATCCAGACGCTCGATGGAGAACCAGTTAAGAATTTCCGTGAGCTCACCGTGATGCTTGCGAAGCGCGAGGCCGGCGACAAGATCAAGCTCCAAGTCGTCCGTGACACGCATAATACCGAGCTCAATGTCACTCTCGCCCGGCGGGCCGACCTCTACGAAGAACGCTAACATCCCACACTTTTGAAAAGGCTATGAAATCCATTGGATACCTACTCGCCGCGCTGCTGATCCCTAACGACCTGCATGCGGAGGACGATATACCGCTGCTCCGCCCGGGGGAGCGGCAGGCGGT
>JBBRIB010000470.1:0-2216 GCA_038221745.1 Verrucomicrobiales bacterium | reverse complement strand
CAAGAACTAGGACAAGCGCGGTGGAGATCGCTCAAATTTCAGAAAACAGGGCCTCCACCATTTCCACGCACTTGATGCCGGGCATCACGCTCAGATCCATCTGGTTCATGACGTAGGCAAATGAGATTCCTGTTTCAGGATCACCCAAGGCATGACTGCCGCCCGCACCGGGATGGCCGAAGGCGGAATGCGATGGGCCGTAAAGCTCGCGAGATTTGCGTCCCTTTTCATCAAGCGGATCCTGCTGGGCACCGCTGGTGAAACAAGTGGTCCGCAGCAAGGTCCGGTCCTCACCCGTGGTTTGGGGCGTGGCGAGCGCGTGCCGGATGTTGGCGGAAAGCGGACTCTCGATGGCACCGATCGCCGCCTGATAGAATTTGGCAAGGGCCGAGGCCGTGCCCACCCCGCCCATCGCGGGCAGGCCTGCGCTCCAAGCGGCTGGATCGTTCATATCCTGGATGGCATGCAGCCCGCGTGGGGAGGAAAACGCTCTGCGCGTGAATGTGCCGGAGGTGGTGAGTTGCTTGTAAAACCCATCCGCCAGATCCGATTTATCCGCTTTGCCTGGATACAGCTTCGCCACCCGCGGCCATTCGCGCTCGGGTAGGCCAATCCAGAAATCCAACCCTAACGGTTTCGCCAGATTTTCCAGCCAATAGTCACCGAGTGTCGAACCGGTGAGCCGCCGCACCGGTTCCTCCAAGAGGCCGCCGAAGGTGCGGGGGTGGTAGCCATGCCCGTCGCCCAACGACCAGGATGGAATCTGCGCCTCGATCGCTCGCACCACCTCTTCGTGCGCAAGCACACTCGCTGCCTGATCAAGCGCGGCCAGCCCGCATTGGTGCGAGAGAAGGTGGGAAAACCTTGCTTCCGCCACCGGAAACTTTGGCCAAACCTCGGTGACCAAGGTTTCCTGATTAAGCCCACGGCGTTCCAGAGCGAGCAACAAAGTGGCGGCAGAGGGGACCTTTGTGGCGGAATAAACAGGCACCATCGTCGCTGTGGTCCATGGCCGCCTCTTTTCCTTCTCACACCAGCCATGGCCTTGGCAGAGGATTTCATCCCCATCCCACCAGACACTTACCGATGCGCCGATCTCTTCTCGCTCGCGGAAATTCCTTTCGAAGACATCGATTACTTTACCTAATACCGAGGGACTCACCGCCATGAACGGGTGTCGCCGATGTTGGCCCGGCCTGCAACCTCGAACTCCCATCCAGAACCAATTGCCGGTCGGGATCCAGCGGACTCGAAGACCATTCCTCGACCAAGCGAAATGCCACAGCCAGCATGGTAGGCCCGAGAAAAACACCCACCAGACCGAAGGCGAGGATCCCGCCAATCACTCCACAGAAAATCAAAACAAAGGGCATTTTGCTACCATGGCTGATCAGATAAGGACGCAGAAAATTGTCCACGCCGCTGATCACGAAGATACCCCACAAGCACATGAAAATTCCCCAGCCCGTGCCGGATTGGGCAAATAGCCAGATCGCCGCAGGTATCCAAATCAAAGGCGGCCCAAATGGAATGACCGCGAAAAAAAACGTCAGCACCGAGAGCAAGACCGCACCAGGCACACCCGCGATCCAAAACCCAAGCCCCGCGCAAAGGCCCTGCACAATGGCCGTGCCGAAAATCCCGTAGATCACTCCTCGCACCGTATCCCCGGCGACTTTCAAGAGATGCTTGCCCCGGCTGCCCGCAAGCCGATCCGCCGCGATGCTCAGCCGTTCTGCTAGAACCGGCGCATCTCGCAAGAGGAAAAACGCGAGAAAGGCACTCACCAAAACCTGCGTCACTCCCTGACCGACCGCAAGAGTGCCGGATAACACCCAGCCCCATGCTCGCGAAAGGAGTTGCCCTAACAAAACCACGGCTTGAGGCGAGGCGAGTTTCTTGCCCTCCGTTCCAATTTTTTCATCCACTGCCACACTCGCGTCCGCCAAGGGGGCTGGAGCGTCTTTTACGATCAACTCGCTACCATTCTCGACGACGATCTTGGGCCGCGGCGGGATGATTTTCACCTCCTTCTCAAGTTGGGCCATCAATCGATTCCGATCTTCCGCCAAGCTCGCCCAGTAGCCTTTCAATTCCTCTCCCACCATCGGCACGCGCGCCAACCAAGGTGGAGCCTGTTCCGGCACGGACATGAACCATTTTCTCGTGGCATTCCCCAAATCCTTACCATCCTGTGCCAAGCTGAAACCGATGAG
>JBBRIB010000469.1:0-2242 GCA_038221745.1 Verrucomicrobiales bacterium | reverse complement strand
CATGCAGATTATCGGGCTTCTTTCGCGTTGCTACGGGCGCAGTCCCTCGCCAGACGGGCGGGCCTTGTTGCGCATCGGTGAGGCACTTTCCTACTTGGAGAGGAATATCCATCGCGAGGTGAATCTGGATGAATTGGCCAGTATCGCCCACATGTCCAAGCGGAGTTTCCTGCGGGTTTTCCAATCCGCCACCGGCTCCTCCCCGCTTGCATGGGCACTCCAGCAACGGGTGAACCGGGCCTGCCATCTCCTGCGCCACAGCGAAAAGCGCATTACGGAAATCGCCTTCGATGTGGGCTTCAATGACAGCAATTATTTCACCCGTCAGTTCACCAAGCTCACGGGACTCTCACCCCGGAGTTACCGTCTGCGGAAGGCGGTGGATTGAACTTGAGAGAAAAAGAAGTAACTTTGACTCTTGATATACGTGTCGATCAAAACTAACCTGGGACCATGATTGCAGTGCGTCTCACTCCTGACATCGAAATGCGCCTGGACCGTTTGGCAAAGAAAACCGGACGCACCAAGACCTATTACGTCCGTGAGGCAATTTTAGAACACCTCGAAGATCTTGAAGATGTTTATCTCGCGACTCAGCGGCTGCTTCGCCCCGGTCGCATCTACTCATCCAGGGAAATAAAAGATGAGCTGGGATTATAGTTTCGCGGCGAAGGCACGGAAGGACTTTCAAAAACTCGGAAGGCCCATTCAAAAAGAGATCATCACCTATCTGGACAACCGCGTGGCTGGGGATGCTGATCCGCGCAGGCTTGGAAGGGGACTTAAAGCCGAACTAGCGGGATTGTGGCGCTACCGCGTGGGTGATTACCGCCTAATCTGCCAAATTCGCGATCAGGAATTGATCGTCCTCGTCGTCACCGTCGGACATCGCAAGGATATCTACGAATAGTCACCGGAAACAGGTTTCAATGTGCTGGTGGCCCAGCGGAGTTTGGCGGAACTGCTGCGTGGGTTCATGCGGCGTTCTTCGGGTGTGGCGGTGATGATGGCATCGTTTGTTTCTGAGTAGTCGCCGGTTTTGAGGCCGTCTTTGAATGCCAGTTTCACCCGCCGATCTTCGCCTGAATGGAATGTTAGAATGGCGACCCGGCCACCGGGTTTCAGACAGAGGGGAAGGGTTTTCAAAAAGGTGTTCAAGGCGGTGAACTCTTCATTCACTGCGATGCGGACGGCTTGAAAAACCCGGCGCACGGTGGCATCGAGTTCGGCTTCGTCACTCACGCGCACGCACTCACGGATCGCCTGGACGAAGGCTTGAGTGTTTGAATAGCGAGAGCCTGCGAGCGCACGGGCGATTGATTCCGCGCGAGGTTCATCGGCATTTTCATGGAGGGCGCACTCGAGTTTCTCTACGGAGATTTTTTCCAGCCAATCGGCAGCGGAAAGACCGCGGCTGGGGTTCATCCGCATATCGAGCGGGCCTGCGTTTTTAAAACTGAAGCCGCGTGAGGGATCGTCGAGCTGCATGGAAGAGCAGCCGAGATCCGCGAAGATGAAATCCACGGCGGTGAGGCCGATGGATGAGATTGCTTTGGCGATGCCGGCGTAGTTCGAGCGGATGGCGGTGAAACGCTCCGCATCATAACCCGCCGCGCGGATTCTTTGCTCGGTCTTGGGTTGCTCCATGGGGTCCACATCAAGGCCGAGTAATTTCCCGTTAGGGGAAATTTTTCCCAAGATCCCCAGCGCGTGCCCGCCGTAGCCAAGGGTGGCATCCACACCAATGCTGCAGGGTGTCAGGGCGAGGGCGGTGAGGCATTCTTCCATCATCACGGGAAGATGGGTGCCAGCGGGTGTCTTTCCGGAGGCGATGACTTTGGCCACCGTCTCGCCATAGCGCGCGGGATCGTGCTCTTTGTATTTTTCCTCGAAGCGGCGGGGGTTCTTGCCGCTGTAGCGCTTGCGGCGGGGAGGACGAGGCGCTTCTTCGCTCACAGCTCGGAGTATTTGAGATTGTTGCCACGCGATTTCTCGACGGGGTAGCGGATGTTGTTGTTGGCGATTTTTGCGGCCATGACATCGCCGAGTTTAAAGCCAAGATTATCGGCGAGTTCGAAAAGAAGGATGCCTACATCGGCGATTTCCGAGGCGATTTCGTCGCGCCGGGATGCCACGCGCTGCTCGATCTGGTCTTCTTGCTGCCAGACGAAATGCTGCATCAACTCGCCCGCCTCCGCCGCGATTGCGACAGACAAGTCCTTGGCATTGTGGAACTTGCGCC
>JBBRIB010000468.1:0-2246 GCA_038221745.1 Verrucomicrobiales bacterium | reverse complement strand
CACCAAGATCTTGGAACCCTTCCTCATTCCCTCTCAATGAAGATTGCTCATCGCCTCATAGGACGTGACCTTTTTTTTCCACACCCATTCGAGAATCTGGGCCGTGCGGAACGCAGGTTCGGCCGCACCCTTCAGCCAGATGGCGAGGGTTTCAGGAGATTGGCCGGTGAGCGATGGGAGCATGGAAGAGATTTGAGATTTGAGATTTGAGATTTTAGATTTTAGATTTTAGATTTGAGATTTGTTAGCGTTTGTTTTTTGGGGTTTTTAAGAAGGTTTCGATGTCTGCGAGGGGGCGGGTGTTGAAGACATCTTCACGCCGCAGCCAGCCTTTGCGGGCAAGGCGGACGCCGAGGCCGAGGTGGTGGAGGCCCATCGTGGAGTGTGCATCAGGATTGATCGAGCAAAGCACGCCTTTGTCGCGGGCGCGCTTCCACCAGCGCCAGTCCATGTCCAGGCGCATGGGATTGCAATTGAGCTCGATGATGGTGCGCGTCTCCGCCGCGCAATCGATGATCATGGCTTGATTGACGGCGTAGGCCTCGCGCTTGAGCAGCAGCCGTCCGGTGACGTGACCTAACATGGTGACATGCTCATTTTCCATCGCACGGCAGATGCGGCGGGTCATTTCCTCCTCGCTGAGAGTGAAGGAGGCATGCACGGAGGCCACGCAGTAGTCGAGCTGGGCCAGCATTTCATCAGAGAAATCCAGGCTGCCGTCCTTGTGGATATCCACCTCGGTGCCGGAAAAGATCCGGAAGTTTTCATAGCCAGCGTTGAGCCGGGCGATGGCGGTGATTTGATCCAACAACCTCGTTTCATCGAGGCCGTTGGCTTGGAAGGATGCCTTCGAGTGATCGGCGATGCCGAGGTATTGGAGGCCGAGTTCCATGGCTTCATCCGCCATGGCTTCCAACGAATCGCGACCATCCGAGGCGGTGGTGTGATTGTGAAAAGTGCCACGAAGCTGCCCGAGTTCGATCAACCTTGGTAGAGAATGCTCGGCGGCGGCTTCGATTTCGCCCCGATTTTCGCGTAGCTCCGGCGGGATGAAATCAAGGCCGAGCGCGCGGTAGATATCCGGCTCGTCGTTCACCTCGGGGATCACAACATCGGCGTTCATTGCCGTGAAGCCGTATTCGTTGAGCGAGAGGCCCTGCTTGAGCGCGAGGCTGCGGATCGCCACGTTGTGTTCCTTGGAGCCAGAGAAGTATTGAAGGGCGAAGGGGAATTGAGAGTTGGAGACAGCGCGGAGATCGCATTGCAATCCGTTCTTAAGCCTAACAGAAGCCTTGGTTTCGCCACAAACGATAATGGATTCCACTTGCGGCAAGGTGGTGAAATCTTCGCAAACGAGTTTGGGTTCCTTGGTGGCGACGAGGAAATCGAGGTCATGCACGGTTTCTTTGGCGCGGCGGTAAGAGCCAGCCACGGCCACGCGGGAGATTTCCGGGTGGAGCCGCAGCAACTCAAGAATTTCCTCCACCAGCGGGCTGATGCCGCCGAGTAGAAAGGTATCGGCGAAGGTGGCGTTGAGGGCAATGGCTTCGAGGATCTTGGTTTGCGTTTTCGCGCCGAAGCCGGGAAGTTCTGCTACTTTTCCCGTCTCGCAGGCGGTCTTGAGATCGGCGATGGAGGCGATGGCAAGGGCTTCATAGAGGGCTTTGACTTTTTTGGGGCCGAGGCCTTGGAGGTCGAACAATTCGAACAGCCCAGGCGGGAATTCGGCGCGGAGCTTTTCATAAAACCCGAGGCTGCCTGTGCTGGCAAGTTCGTGGAGTTTGTCCCGCAATGCCTCGCCGATGCCTTTGATGCCGGTGAGTTGATTGGCTGCGGCAAGCTCGACGATTTCACCATCGAAGTTTCTCACCGTTTCCGCGCCTTGGCGATAGGCGCGGACCTTGAAGGGATTTTCGTTTTTCAGCTCTAACAGGAGAGCGATTTGTTCAAGGACTTCGGCCAGGGTCTCGCGCGTCATTTGAGGAATTGGCTCAGCCCCCGGTGCGTGGCGGGCGTTTCTTTTTATCCGGGGTAACGTTCTTCATCTCGCCATTACCGGCGGCTTTTTGCTTTTTCATTTCCGCTTGCTGCTCAGCCATGCGCTGGACCCAGCCTTTTTTAGCGGTGCCGGTGCGGGCGACGAGTTCAGGCTCGGGCACCTTGTTCATCAACCATGTCTGGCCGATGGAGAAGATGTTCTGGGTGGTCCAGTAAAGGGCGAGGGCGGAGGCGAAATTGTAACAGAA
>JBBRIB010000467.1:0-2259 GCA_038221745.1 Verrucomicrobiales bacterium | reverse complement strand
ACCACCGCGCCCAGAAGCGCCGCCCGTAGTGGTTTTTAAGCAGAGCGGGCGATGGGGATGGCGCAATCTCAGTGGGAAATCGCTCCGCTTCCGGAATGGCGGGGCTAAGGTCAAACTCGCGTTTGAAGAGATCGATTTCGCCGAGTGACTGCCATTTTTGCAAACCTTCATGCCAAGCGGGACAGGTGGTGGCAAGTTCACCATCCTCGATCTTCCGGCGGAGTTCAAAATCGCGAAAGGGGCCGGTTTTTTCTCCGTTGAGGATGATCCAGATGTCCATGTTTAAAGGTTTCTAAGGGATTTGGCGGCATCGCTGCGGGCTGCGAAAAAGGCTGGAACGAGAGCGGCGATGGAGCAGAGGATAAAGGCCATGAGGGCGATGATGGCTTGTTCGGCGGGGTTGTTATGAGCGGGTAAAGTATCGAAGCCGGTGAAATTCGCGGCGAACGGATCAAAGCGAAGGCTGCGGAAAATCGCTTGAACTCCACCGCGGAAGTGAATGACGAGGCGGCCGAGTCCCACACCGAGGATGGCACCGAGCAGACCTAACAACATACCTTGGTAAAGGAAGACGCGGACGATCTGCCCGGGCGCGGCACCCAGCGCTTTCATCACTCCGATTTCCCGGCGCTTCTGAATGGTGACAGTGAACATGACGGCCATCATCGAGAACGCGGATACGAGGACAATAAACGAGAGTGCGAAATACATCATCACCCGCTGCTGATTGATGAGGGCGAAGAAGCCTTGGTATTGCTCGCCCCAAGTAAGCAGCGCCCATTCCGGGCCGAGGATTTTGCGGGATTCCGTGGCGACTTGCTCGGCGAGGTAGGGATCGTCCAGGCGCAGGGCGATGCCTTGCACCGAGTCTCCCAGCCCGGCAAGATCCTGGGCGAGAGGGAGCGGGACGAAGAGGTCCGGGGTGACGGTCATTTGCGAGGCTTGATAGACACCGATGATTTCTGCCTCCTTCGGCAGCACCACGCTTTTGAGTCCCTTGAGTGTCTCGCCATCCATCTTCTCGGCATCCGTGGAATTGAGTGCGGCGATGGATTTTCCGATTTCCATTTTGGCCTCAGCCGTAAAACGGTAGGTGGCGGCAGCTTCGTCCTTCGCGCCTGCTTCGAGGGTGATGAGCAGCGTGTCGAGCAGCTCCGTTTCCGGGGCACGCAGGGATTCGGCGCGCAAGGAATCCAGCTTCTGATAGCTCCCGGTAAGAGCGCTGATCGCAACAAGCGCCGCGTCACCTTCGGTCTTCCACTCGGCTGTTAGAGGGGCGGTGGCTTCCTTCCAGACTTCTGCGTAGGCCTCCCGGAGGGGTGGGTTTTCCGTGGCTTTGTAGGCATCCATCACTTCCTGAAAATTCCGCGTCGAATAAAGGCGGAGTTGATCGCCCACGCCGATGTGGAGTTGCTCGGCGAGTAGGGAGGAAATCACGACGCGGTCATCAATCCCGAGATCCGCCTTGGAAGTGGGGTGGTTTTCCAGATCGAGCATTTGTTCGATGCCGGAAACCTGGGCGGGATCCGAGCTATCGATGCCACGGAAGAGCACCGGGCGTTGCCAGGATTCGACATCCACGATGACATTATCGGCCACAAAAGCCGTGGCGGCGAGTACGTGAGGGAGGGATTTCGCCCGTTGGGCGGAAGCTTGCCAGTCATTGAGCTTCGGCTCGCCAAAAGCACTGGCAGGCTCACTGAGGAGGATGTGCGGCGTGAAGCCGAGCAAGCGGCTTTTCACACTGCGTTCCAAGCCGGCATAAACAGCCATCACCACCACGAGGACGAGCACCCCAAGCATCACGCCGATGAGCGAGATCAGGGTGAATGAGGAGAGCATGGCACGCCGTGGGTTAAGGTAGCGGCGGGCAAGCAGGAAACTGAAGGAGCGGCGTTTGATGGACGTTAGATAAGCGCTTGGCCAGCATGATGCAAGCGAAGCTGTCAATTCAATCGATGAACCCACGAGCCATCGGGTGGATGACCCATCCGCAAAGCGCCGATCTCTCCCGCGCCCCCCGGCCAGGAGGAGTGCCGCTCCCCTGTAAGCCGGATTTTGTCCCCCTCTTGCGAGGCTGGACGGCCATTTCTCTCACCCCGCCGGAGCGGAGCGCCCTGCTTGCGCAGAGTGCGACTAATACCCGGGAATGAACGGACGGGCAGCCCTTTCCCTGTTCTGTCTTGCACCACGCGAGGTTTGCCGTGCCGTCCGGTTACCCGGATTCGCGGTGGGCTCTTACTCCACCATTTCACCCTT
>JBBRIB010000466.1:0-2275 GCA_038221745.1 Verrucomicrobiales bacterium | reverse complement strand
CGGGCAAGTTAACTTACCAACAGGCTGGGGTGGATACGCGAAAAGCGGCTGCCCTTGTGGGCGATATCGGCACTCACGTGCGGAGGACTCAACAAACACGCAAACTGTGGGGCGCTTTCGGGCTTTTCGCCGCTTGTTACGATCTCAGCAGCTACAAGGAGCCAGTCATGATGACGGGCTGCGACGGGGTGGGGACGAAATTGGAGCTTCTGCTGGAGCACGATTTGTTGGAAACCGCTGGCAAGGATCTCGTCGCGATGAGTGTGAACGACATCCTGACAACGGGTGGCGATCCGCTTTTATTCCTCGATTACATCGGCATCGCAGCGCTCCATGAAGAGAAGATCACGCGGCTTATTTCAGGTATGGCGGATTACCTCGAAGCGTGCGATTGCATTCTAGCAGGGGGGGAAACCGCGGAAATGCCAGGCATTGTCCCCGTGGATGTGATCGAACTCTCGGGCTTCTGCATCGGCTGCGCGGAGAAGCCGGATCTCATCGATCCCACCACCGTTGCCATCGGTGATGTGCTCGTCGGCTACGCATCGGACAGCATCCATGCCAATGGCTGGTCGCTGGTGCGCCGGGTGCTCATTGAATTTCCCGGAGAAGTCACCGACGAGGAACTCCACGCCTGGCTCAAGCCCACCCGACTTTACCACGATGTCACCCGGGATTTGAAAAAATCCGGAGTGAAGCCGAAAGCCATGTCCCACATCACCGGCGGCGGCCTGCCGGAAAATCTCGAGCGCCTTTTCCGTGGGATGGGGGCTGATTTGGAAATCCCTTCCTGGAAACTCCCGGGAATCGAGAAACTTCTTTCCCGCGTCGATTCAGAAGATCGTTTCCACACGTTCAACATGGGCATCGGCTGGGTGGCGATCGTCGCCGAGGCGGATGTCCCGGCAGCGCTCACTGCGGGCGATGGCGGCACGGTTCTCGGGCGGATGGTGCTTGAAGAAGGAGTCCGGGTGCGGGTGGCAGGCGAGTGATTTTCCATCTACTTTAAACCATGAGCGATTTCCTCACACACGAATGCGGGATCGCCGCAGTGCGCCTCCGCAAGCCACTGGCTTATTACCAAGACCGCTACAAAACCAGTCTCTGGGGCTTCAACAAGCTCTTCCTGCTGATGGAAAAACAGCGCAATCGCGGCCAGGACGGCACCGGCATCGGCTGCGTGAAACTGGACATGCCCATTGGCCAGCCCTACGTCCATCGCCGCCGCGGCGTGCAGCCCGATGCGCTTTCCGAGATATTTCGCAAGGAAATCAAGGACTTCTCGAAAATGTCTCGCAAGGGCATCCTGAACGAAAAAGACCCGGAGAGTGTGAAAAAAAACTTCGATTTCGGCGGGGAAATCCTCGTCGGGCATCTGCGCTACGGCACTTCGGGTGAGTTTGATGCCGGCTGCTGTCACCCTTATTTACGCCGCAGCAATTGGCCCACCCGCACGCTCATGGTGATGGGGAATTTCAATATGACCAACGCCACAGAGCTCAATGAAGTCCTCATCGAGCGCGGCCAGCACCCGGTCTTCGGCACGGATACCCAGACCGTGTTGGAGGAAATCGGCTACCATCTCGATGAAGCCCACACCGATCTCTACCGCCAGCTCCGCGATGCGGGCGTGCCGGGTGCGGAAATGCCTCGTAGGATTTCCGCAGCGCTGGATGTGCCCAAGCTCGTCGCTGAGTCCGCCGCAGCGTGGGATGGCGGTTATGCCATTTGCGGGGCCATCGGGAATGGAGACATGTTTGTGATGCGGGACCCTCGCGGCATCCGCCCTTGCCACATGTTGATCACCGATGAAGTGATCGCCTTCTCCTCCGAGAGGGTGCCGCTCATGACGGTGTTCGAGGCAGATGCCAGCCAGGTGAAAGCCGTGGACCCCGGCTCCATGATTACGATCAAGGCGGATGGCACGATCTTGGATTCCGCCTTTGCGCCACCGCAGAAATACACGCCTTGCTCGTTTGAGAAAATCTACTTCTCGCGCGGTAATGATCCACAAATCTACCGCGAGCGCAAAGCCATGGGCGCGGCACTCGTCCCCCAGGTGGTGGAATCCATCGGCGGCGAGTTTGAGAAAACCATCTTCTCTTTCATCCCGAACACGGCCGAGACAGCCTATTACGGGTTGATGGATGGCCTGCGCCTCCATCGCCGCAACGAAGTGCGAACTTCCATCCTCAAAGCCTCCGAAGAAGGAAATCTAACGCCCGAACTCGTCGATGATCTGATCCTGCGGAATTGGCCCAAAGGCGAAAAAATC
>JBBRIB010000465.1:0-2280 GCA_038221745.1 Verrucomicrobiales bacterium | reverse complement strand
CCGGATTTGAACTTTTTGGCCTCTCGGCGCAGGACGGCTACGAATTTGTTCGCCCTGACGTATCCGGCATACTCATCGCGTTCCTCGGGGGATAGACTGCCTTCGGTGCTCTTCTCTGCCAGTTCCTCAATCCGCTCGCGGGCATTTCACGGGAGGTTTCCGTGAAATGTGCGGCACCCGGTGGAAGGGAAGCAGCACCTATCGCCGCAGAAAGCACATTTTCCCAGTGGCGCGGATGCCATCACTGTGATCTCCTGCGGAGCCGAGGCTCTCAAGTCACGGCGGGATTCCGAGAAAATCATGCAGCCCGAAGACTTCACCAAAATCGAATCCATCTTCGTCCGGCATCGCAACGCGCTGCTCTTGCGCGGGCAGTTCACGCCGATTTACACGGACTACTATCTGCATCTGATGCAGCACGCCATCCGTCCGCCGCTGGAGCTGGACCAGATGCTCAAGGACACGCTAGCGATGCTGACTCTGCATCTCGTGGCCCGCCCATGGGCGGAAAGCATCGCCTGGACCGCCAACCTGCGCGCACCCCGCATCAATCTGTTTGTCACCGGCAGTTCATTCGAGCAAGCAGTGACAGGCCGCGTTTTCACCGAGGACGTGCGCGAGCCGGATCGGAATTTCTTCTACTCACAGACGACCACCGTGGAAGGCGCGAAGCCCGGCATTTCCACGCTGGAAATCGTCGGCAAGGACCCGATCACCTGGATCTCTCAGTTTTACGACCAGTCAGAACAACGCCCTGCCCGCGCTTTCCGGCTAGAGGATGAAAACTTCGCACTCGTCGCCGCGCAACCGGACTGTGATCTCGCCTGGCTGGAATCGCTCGATGAGGCGGCGGTGGCGAAAATTTCCGAAACCGAGGAGACCACTCTGCTAGAGTCCCGGCAATTCAGGTTCTACTGCGGCTGCACGCTCGACAAGATCCTGCCCATCCTCGGCGGTTGGAAGGACAAGCCTGAACAGCTCTTCGAAGGCGCGGAATTCATCAGCATCCAATGCCCCCGCTGTGCCGCGAAATACCGCGTCACCCGCGACATGATTTGAACGGGTTGCCACCGCTCCGTCCACCTGCTACGGTCCCATCCATGACCGCGCTGAAACAGCAAAATTTCATCACCATTTCAGACTACCTCGCGGGCGAGGTAGTCAGCGATGTGAAGCATGAATACCTGGGCGGCACGGTGCATGCCATGGCCGGGGCTTCGAATCGGCACAACTCGATTGCTACAAACGCACTTGCCTCCCTGCATGGTTCTCTTCGCGGAAAATCCTGCCAACCGTTTAACAGCGACACCAAAGTCCGTATCGAATTTCCCGATCACACCCGTTTCTATTATCCAGACGCAATGGTCGTTTGTGATTCCAGATCAGGCACTGACAATTTCCAAGACCGCCCCGTCGTCATTGTCGAGGTTCTCAGTGACTCCACCCGCCGCAAGCCCGATGGCGGCTTCGCCATTGAACACCACTCCGGTCTCGAAAGCGTCATTTCCCTTCCAGAAATCGAAGCCACGCTGGCTCTTGCCGATCGTTTTGAACGTGTCGATTTGACTGCCTGAAGGACCCGCTTTCGTCCCCATCCATGCAGCGTTTCCACCATAGCCAGTTCGCCGATGCGAAGGCATTGGTGATGTTGAAAAAATCCCAGCGGATCTCGGTCTGCATCCCCACGCTGGACGAAGCCGATACTATTGGAGAAATCGTCTCCATCATCCGCAGCACGCTGATGGGGGAAAATGGTCTGGTGGATGAAATTCTTGTCATCGACTCCGGCTCCGACGATGACACCCGTGCCATCGCCGAAGCGGCCGGTGCAAAAGTTTATCTATCAGCAGCAATCGCGCCTCACCATGGCACGCACCTCGGCAAAGGTGAAAATCTTTGGAAGGCCCTGCACGTCGCAAAAGGCGACATCATTTGTTATATCGATGGCGATATTTCATACTTCCATTCCGGCTTCGTCACCGGACTGATAGGACCACTGCTCACCGACTCTTCCCTCGACTACGTAAAAGCCTTTTACGAGCGCCCGCTGGACCGAGGGGAGAGCACACTCGCCAACAGCGGCGGACGGGTTTCGGAAATCCTGATTCGCCCGCTGGTCTCGCTTTTCTATCCGGAACTCTCCGTCATCCTCCAGCCTCTCGCGGGAGAATATGCCGCCCGCCGCTCCGTCCTGGAGTCCCTCCCCTTCCCCACTGGCTACGGCGTGGAAATCGCCCATCTCATCGATCTCGCAGCCGCCGGAAAACTCGACAGCATCGC
>JBBRIB010000464.1:0-2283 GCA_038221745.1 Verrucomicrobiales bacterium | reverse complement strand
TGAGAAACGGTGTTCCGAATCGGATTGCCATCCCCCACAAGATCGGGAAAATCAAAACCATGAAAAGAAACGATCTCCGCCGCGCCCCGGGATAGACCGTATCCTGACCATCTTTGTTCCATTCCGCACTTTGCGTGGGCGATAAAGGCGGGTTTGCAAGAGCCACCTGCGATAAATCCGGCGGCGGCAGCGAGCGCTTTTCAAACAACCCCTCGATATCGCCCGCAGGCATCCAATCCGTCATCCCATGCCGCCATACCAGGTCCAAACGTGGATTAAGCCCCCCATCCTTCGCCTTCGTCACCAATTCCACGAAGGGCACCGGACCGATGGTCTCGCCTTCATGACTATAAAACCAGGCATCCTGTGATTCATCGCTCATGAAGACCTTTTATCGGATTCGTCAAACCCTGTCAAACGCCGCCTATCTACTTGTAATTTCCATACGGCGGAGCTTGTCAAAGCCAGCGCCGTAGCAAAAGCTCGCTCCGAGCGTCACTTGGAAGTGCGCGAGGCTTCGATTTCATCAAACAACGCATGCACTTTCTGGGAATTGAAATTGGCCATGGCGGCACCCGCGCCGTGGCACTGGATCTGGAGGCCGCCGCTATCCGCGCGGAAATTTGGGTGCCCCATGATTGGATCGAAGGACTCCCCGCAGGCTACCGGGAACAAAATCCCTCGCAGTGGATCGATGCCGTGAATAGCGCCGTCCTCCAATGCATCGCCGCCTTGGGCGATCAAAAAGAACGCATCGCCGCCATCGGTGTGGCCGGCCCGCAACGCGGGCTTGTTTTGTTGGACGATGCCAACCGCATCGTCCGCCCCACCAAGCTCGCGGGCGATACCTCGGTCAAGCGCCAGGCCGATGAGATCGCACGCGCGTTCGGCGGCGCACCCGGCCTCCTTGAGCTCGCAGGCCAAGCCCCCGGCACCGAATCCGCTGCCGCCGAGTGCCTCTGGCTCAAACAACACGAGCCCTATCATTTCCAGCGGGCCACCAGCTTGCTCACCGCCCAGGATTTCATCGCCTACTGGCTCACGGGCGAGCGCGCCACCGAGGCTGGCAGTGCTTCGGCCACCGGATTGTTAGACATTCGCACCCGCCTGTGGTCCAAGGAACTCCTGGATTTTATTGATCCATCTTTGGAAAATTTGCTTCCGCCCATCCGTCCGTCCGATCAACCGCGCGGACTCCTCCGCCCCGCCCTCGCCCGCGAGTGGGGTCTCTCGGAGCAGGTGCAAATCGGCGCCGGCAGCACCTCACCCATGCTCGCTGCCCTTGCCGCAGGATGTGTGAGAAATGGCACCGTCGCCGTGGAACTTGGAGCCACTGGCGTGATCGTCGGCATCGGAGAGGTCCCGGTCATCGATTATCGCGGGGAAATCACCCCGCTTTGCAATGCCACCGGCTCATGGCTCGGGCTGGCAACCACCACCAATGCCGCAGTCGCCCCCGAGGTCTTGCGCCGTCACTACGGTTGGTCTCCCGAACAATTCGAAGCGATGGTATCGAGTGTCTCACCCGGCGCGGATGGGCTCTTGCTGCTGCCCTATTTCACCGGTGAGTCCATCCCGCGCCTGCCTGAAGGAAAGGGCGTGATCCACGGCATCACACCGGACAATTTCACCCCTGCCCACATGGCCCGCGCCGCAGCGGAAGGCGTGGCACTCGGCCTCGGCTATGCGATGAGCCGCCTCCGTGATCTGGGCTTCGATCCCGTCGAAATCCGCTTGTTAGGCCCGGGTATCGTCAGCCCCGTCATGCGCCAGATGTTGGCCGATGTTTTCTGCGCACCCGTCGTTCCCGTTTCCAGCAAACAAGGTGCCGCCGTCGGAGCTGCCATGCAGGCCGCCGTCGCATTTTTCCACCAGAGTGGTGAAACGCTCGGCTTCGAGGAAATCGCCAGCTACCTAGTCGCTGGTGATGGCCAATCACGCTGCGATCCGAATCCTGAAGCCCAGGAAATCTATCAGGAACTGATGTCCAGCCAGCAATACCTCGTCGATACGCTCCACCCAGCCGGGTTTCTCTAACAACACGGGAAAAATCACCCCTCACCCTCGCGGGCAGGCGCACCGGTCTCGAAGCGCATCAGATCCGCGATAAAGGTGAGCGGAATGTGGCCCGTTTCACCATTACGGTTTTTCGCCAAAACAAGCTCGGCTTCCCCCGCTTTTTGCTCCTTCTCCTCGGCATCTTCCGCGTAGTAAGCCGTTCGATAAAGCAGGCCGACCATGTCCGCATCCTGCTCGATGGAGCCGGATTCCCGCAAATCCGAC
>JBBRIB010000463.1:0-2295 GCA_038221745.1 Verrucomicrobiales bacterium | reverse complement strand
AGGATTCGCATGGCCATCAATAGTCAGGCCACCCGCAGTTTGTCAAAGAACGGCAAAGAATTTATTGTAAGGCTGGATTTTTATTTCGACGTGTTGGCCAACCTCCAGTCTCATGCGCCTATCGCTCAAAACTCTGTCCGGATTCCTGCTTTTCGCCTGCGCCCCTCTTCTTTCGGCTTGGGAAACTGGTAAAGAGCCACCCGCTCTGCCGATGAAATCCTTCGTTTTGCCCGAGGGCCTGGAGATCGTTCCATGGGCGCTCTCCCCTGCCCTTTTCAATCCCACCAACATGGATTTTGATCACCTTGGCCGGGCTTGGGTTTGTGAGGGTGTGAATTACCGTAAAGTCGCAGACCGGCAAGCTGCGGGCGATCGTATCGTCATCCTTGAAGACACCGATGACGATGGTAAGGCGGATAGCTCTAAAGTTTTCTGGCAGGATCCCGAGCTGGTCTCGCCTCTTGGCATCGCGGTTTTTGATAACGTCGTGATCGTTTCCCAACCGCCGAATCTCCTCAAACTCACCGATACCAATCGGGACTCGAAATTTGACCCCAAAGATGGCGACACCCGCGAAGTTTTACTTACCGGCTTCAATGGTAAAAACCACGATCACTCGCTCCATTCCCTCACCGCCGGGCCCGATGGAAAATGGTATTTCAATCAAGGAAATACCTGCGGCGTCTTTACCGACCGCTCCGGTAGGACCTTCCGCGTTGGCGGTAGTTATTACCAAAGTGGCGGCGGCGAGTGGCCGGTGGACACCAATGCGATTTCCGGCCAAACCAGTGATGACGGCTTTGTTTACGTCGGCGGATTCACCGTCCGTATGAACCCGGATGCCACGGGGGCCGAAGTGATCGGGCACGGTTATCGGAACTCCTACGAGCAGACCGTCACCTCGCGCGGCCATGTTTTCCAAAACGATAATGATGACCCGCCAGCCTGCCGCACCAGCCACGTCATCGAGCATGGCAATGCCGGCTTTTTCTCCAACAACGGCAAGCGGATGTGGAATGCGGACCAACGCCCCGGCCAGGACACCCCCACTGCCCAATGGCGCCAGGAAGATCCCGGCAGCATGCCCGTTGGCGATGTTTACGGCGGCGGCTCACCCACTGGAATCGCCTTCTATGAAAATGGAGCGCTCGGTGACAAATTCATCGGCACCCTGCTCTCCTGCGAGGCCGCTAGAAACGTCATTTTCGGCTACCAGCCTGCGCCCTCGGGCGCTGGCTTCAAGCTGGAGCGCACCGATTTCCTCACCACCAATCCCGAGAAAAACTTCGACGGAGCGGACTTCACCGGTGGCGCTATAAAACACGCAACCATGGAGGCCGACGATAAAGTCCGTTTCAATTTCCGCCCTGCGGATGTCTGCGTTGGTCCTGATGGGGCACTCTACGTGGCTGACTGGACGGACCCACGCGTCGGCGGGCACGACACCCAAGATCCCGCTGCCTCCGGCGTGATTTACCGTATCGCGCCGAAAGGCTTCAAGCCCTCGATCCCCATGTTCGATCTCACCACCCTCGAGGGTGCCATCACCGCGCTCAAGTCCCCTGCCGTCAACGTGCGTTCCCTTGGATTTGAAAAAATTAAAGCCACTGGCGCACCCGCTTTAGAAGCGGTGGCCGCCGTCCTCAAGGACTCGAATCCATATGTCGCCGCCCGCGCCATTTGGCTGCTCCCCTATCTCGGAGAAAAAGGCAAAGCCCAGCTCGATTCGCTCATGGCAAGTGAGGATTCCTTCACCCGCCTCACCGCCTTCCGCGCCATTCGCCGGACCGATGGAAAAATCGATGCGCTCCCCTACGCTCTCAAACTTTCCACCGATTCCGCACCCGAGGTTCGCGCCGAGGCTGCCAGCGCAGTCCGCTATCTGCCCTTCGATCAGGCCCGCCAAGTGCTCATCAACGTCGCAAAAGGCTACGACGGCAAAGACCGCTCCTACCTCGAACTCCTCGGCCTCGGTGCCGGCCACAATACGGAGCCTCTCTGGTCCGCGTTGTTAGACGAAATGAAACCCGGCGAGTCTGCCGCATGGAACGATGCATTTGTCCGCCTTACCTGGCGTTTGAAACCCGTTCTTGCCATCGCCAGCCTGAAGGCCCGCGCCGGCGATCCGCAGCTAAACTTCGAGCAACGCAAACTCGCTGTGGACTCCATCGCCTTCATCCACTCCACCGCCTCTGCGGATGCCCTCATGGAGCTTGCCACCCCTGAGTCCGACCTCAAAAAAGACATCCTCTGGTGGCTCGTCAACCGCTCCGAGGGCGAATGGTCTGAAATGAA
>JBBRIB010000462.1:0-2297 GCA_038221745.1 Verrucomicrobiales bacterium | reverse complement strand
TGATAAAATGCTGATCATCGCCATCGTTTCCGCCGTTTTCTCCACGGTGTCGGGAATCTTCATCAGTTATCATATCGCTGGCGATACCAGTGCTTGTATCGTTCTCAGCCAAGCACTCGGTTTTTTGATCTCGTTGTTTTTCGCACCGAAACACGGGATTCTAAGCAAGGCGCGAGCTGCGGCAAGAGAGGCAAGCTAGCGCTCAAGGCACGAACAGCACCTTTCCGGACCGTTCGGGCGCTTCCAGTCGGACAAGAGCCGCCTGGTATTCCTCTAACGGAAAAACCGAATCCACCAACTGCGCCAGGTTCCCCGCCACCACCCTGCCTGCCAGATCCCCGTAAACCGCGTGAACTTCCGCGTGCGGCGCATTTTCGATCCAACGGCTCACCCACAAACCACATACCCGGATGTTCCGGAAAATGAGCAGACCATTGGGAATGGTGACGGGCTTGAGCCCCATTGCGCCATAAGTGATATGCGTGCCGCCTTCGCCCAACAGTTTCATCAGGCGCAAGGCGCTCTCGCCACCCACCGCATTGAAAGCGAGGGCGGCATTTGCTCCACCGAGAGCTTCTGTAGCGGCCAACTGTCCGGCTTCATCATCCAGAAAAACCCGATCTGCTCCCAGCGCCTTGAGTTCTTCAAAAACACCCTCTCGCCGGACGAAGGAAATCGTGCGAATCCCCAGGTCCCGCGCGAGCTGGATGACGCAGCGCGCCACTGCGGAGTTACCCACATTTTGCACGATCCACTCGCCTTTTTCCAATTTGCGAAACCCATGGAGCAACTGCCACGCCGTCGCTGGATTCACCTTGAGCATCGCAGCTTGGATGGGATCGATTCCCGACGGGAGCTTGAAAAGCGATTCTGCCGGGACGGAGACATGACTGGCCCATGTGGAAGCACGGCGGAGAAACATCACCAAATCGCCCTTTTCAAAATCCGTCATATTGCCATTTTCCACCACCCCGCAGCCTTCGATTCCGGGTGTGGCCGGCAGTTTGAGTTTCACGCCATAAGTTCCCTCGATCGTATTCAGATCCGCTGGATTGATCGGAGCTGCCTGGATGCGGACCAATACATCGCCTGGCTCGGGAGCATCGGAAATCAAAGCCCGCGCCTCCAGTTGCAAAACCTCTGTAGGTTTCCCTATGGCTCTGAAAATCAGCTCCTTGGTGTGAGAGATGGATCCTCCGTCATGCATGCAATCATTCTGCCACAGTTCCTCCATCTGCCAAGCCGTAAGAAAGTGTGGCAAACCCCAAGGAGCGGCGGAAAGTGTCCGCCGGTGCCCATGAAAAGCCAATGGGCCGAAGCAAGCTGCTTCTCATTGTCCCCACATGGGCCACGGTGATCATGCATTGCCTCCCTTTTTTTAGGCACCCTGAAACACTCCCGGATTTTTGCTTGAATCCTTCGCAAGATGAGGCACTCTCACGCAGTTGAAAAATTTGGTTTTCACATGGCTCTTGGTTTTCGGCATCATCGCCGGGCTGAATCTGCGCGTCTTCGCCACACCGGGTGGCTGTTCTTCCCTTTCTCCGCAGACCCAATGCCACCCTTGTGATCATCATGACACATTGCCGGCAGATCACGATCATGATGGCCCCGTGGAGCATCACCACCACGAGTGCTGCATGCATATGCTGCCGCTCACGGTGGAGCGTGATTCCACAATCGTTTTATTAGTTCCTGTCTGCACAACGCCCGGCCTCCGGCCTGAAAGCGAAGTGCCGCCTGATGCGCCCTTTTTGAGTTCCGAAAAACCTCCGTTGATCTGAGCGCCGTCCTTTTGCGCTCCTTCGTGCCCATCTGGGCCGATTTCATCTCTCAGCCTGCCTCTTTGGGCTTAATCGATCAACGCCACCGGCGGCTTCCCGGTTGTCTCCAACTCAAATTTCGAACCATGTTGTTCTCCTACCTTCGCGTGGTGATGGCTTGTGCCCTCACCGTCGCCCCCATTTATGCCGAGTCTTCACTCGTCGTCACTCTCGCTTCCGTGCGAGACCGCATCCGCTCGCAGAACCCCGACCTCGCCGCCGCCCGCCTCCGTATTCAGGAAGCGCTCGGCCGCATGAACCAAGCCGGCCATCTCGCAAATCCGCAGTTGGAAACCTCGCTCGAACACAACCCGCGCTTCCGCGAGGGGAGAATCGAAATCGGCTTTTCCCAGCGCTTTCCCGTCAACGGCAGGCTGCAGTTGGAAAAAGATGTCTCGCTCACCGGGGTCAAAGCTTCCGAAGCCGAAGTCCGCGAGGTCGAGCGCCTGCTCACCGGCCGGGCACGTGAGGCCG
>JBBRIB010000461.1:0-2316 GCA_038221745.1 Verrucomicrobiales bacterium | reverse complement strand
CATACCATCACCTCCGCCAAAGTCTTCGGCGTCGCCCCGGCCGATGTCACCTCCGACATGCGCCGCACCGCGAAGATGGTGAACTTCGGCATCATCTACGGCATCTCCGCCTTCGGCCTCAGCCAGCGCCTCGCCATTCCGCGCACCGAGGCCGCGTCCATCATCGACGCCTATTTCCGCGAATACCCCGCCATCCGCGCCTTCATGGACCGCACCATCAACGAGGCCCGCGAGGCCGGCTATGTCGAGACGATCAGCGGTCGCCGCCGTTATTTCCCCGACCTCAATTCCGGCAACCAGAACCTCCGCGGAAATGCCGAGCGCGCCGCCATCAACACCCCCATCCAAGGCACCGCCGCAGACATGATCAAGCTCGCCATGGTCCGCATTGATGCATTGCTACGGGAATCACCGTACCAAACCAAGATGCTCCTCCAGGTCCACGATGAACTCGTCTTTGATCTCGCGGTGGATGAAAAAGAGGAACTCATCCCGAAAATTTTAGCCGCCATGCAGACCGCTCTCACACTTCCTCACGGTGTGCCCATCGAGATCCAAGCCGGCACGTGAGAGAACTGGCTCGCCGCCCATTAGTTGGGATAGCGCGATGGCGTAATATCGAACTGGCCGGAAATGGGATATCTCTTATCTGTCGCCGCGAGCAAGCCTTCCCCCCGAGGAGCAAATGGCGACAAAGAAACTTCCCCCCGAGTTTTTTCAATACCCCCCCGACAGCTTAAAGAGCCGGCGCAAATCGAGAGTCCCCCCGCAACCGATTTCCGCCGGTTCTTTCATTTTGATCAGTGGCAATCCCGATTTCAGTGGAATCTACACTCCCTCAGCGCGCCGCGACCGCACGCTCTTTCGCGCGGATCACCTTGATGGGCACAGCGTTGAGTGAGTCATCCAGCATCCGGCGGCGGGCCAGCAAGCCCATCTGCGCGTTTGCAGGTGGTGTCCAGCCTTCTCCCGCAGCGAGGATTTCCTTTTGGGTGAGAAAATTGACTCCGTTGCCTTTCATCCAATCGTGCAGGCGGGTCATCTCCGGGGGGCTGAAGCGATGGAAAACGGCGGTTTCGAAGGCTACAATCATGTCACCCTCGGCACTGATTTCCGTCACAAACTTGGCGGATTCATCGTAGCTGCCACTCAGAATCTCGCGGGCGGCCTTCACCGGATCCGCGCACGGTTCATTCACCACAACACAGGTCCCATTGCGGAATACCACGAAACTGCGGGAGGCCGTGACATGTTCAGAGCAGAATTTCACCAAGCCCTTTGCATCCGGTGCGGGTAGCTTGGCCTCGGATGCGGTTTCCGCGGGCGGGGTAGGGTTGATCTCGGTGCTCGGCTTCGTCGGCTCCACCGTTTGAGATTTTTTTAAAACAACGTTGGGTTCGATGATTGCGATACAAAGACCGAAAGTGGCCGCCAAGAGCAGCGCGACAGGCATTGCAATGCGCGAGGAGAGCGGACTTTTGCTGGTGGATTGTGGGTCGAACATGAAAAAGTTTTAGATTTAGTTGACAGTTAAGCAATCTTTATTTTAAAAGAAGCCGTTACTTCTTCATAGTCCCTTATGAAACCAACCACCAAACACACCCTCAAGGTGCCGCAATCCCAGTTGCGCCTTGCCCTCGCCTTGTCCTTCGGGCTCCTGTCAGCAGGAGCCTTGCAGCAAGCACAAGCAATCACCGTTGACAGTGAAATTCTTTTACTTGTCGATGCCGCCCGGCCTGGTTTGTCCCAGACGAACTACAACCGGCTGATGAGCGGCTATGCCACCTCGTTCACCAACACCCAAATGATCGATTCGATCCAATCGGGTAGCACAGGCCGCATTGCCGTTTCGCTGATGTTCTATGGCACCACCTCCTCACAGCGGGTGGGCATCCCTTGGATGATGATTGGCAATTTGTCACAGGCTCAAAGTTTTGCCACCTTGGTCAACAGCTTGGCCTTGCCGACGAATCTAACCGGCACCCCGGACGTGGGTTCCGCTCTGACGGCAGCCACGCGTTCTTTCGGCACAGAAACGGGCAACGCCGGGAATGGCTTCGAGAGCGCGGTGCAGATCATCGAGGTGGCCACCACGCGCTCACCCGTCACCCGCCTGAGAAATTCGGCCATCGCCAGCAGTGACAATGCCTTGGCATCCGGCGTGGACCTCATCAACTCGATGATCCTCGGCACCGGCAGAGCCGCCGTCAATAGCTTCTATCAGGCCAATGTCATCGGCAGCACGATCAACGGGGTCAATGCCACCAGCTTGATCGGACCATTCAACAACACCTTGGCCACTTCCATGGGCGGGCA
>JBBRIB010000460.1:0-2328 GCA_038221745.1 Verrucomicrobiales bacterium | reverse complement strand
TGGCATCCTCACCCCCATCGGCCCGCTCAACCTGCCTACCAGTGGCAGCACCCTCAATGGCTTCGATATTTCAGAAGATGGCACCGCTTACCTCAATGAAGGGCCGCGAATCCCCAGCCCCGGTATCCTTAAAAGCTTCCTTCACCGCGTGAACCTCCAAACAGGCACCACCTCCCAGATCGGAGAAATCGGACAAAACATCGGCATGCTCTACGGCATGAGCGTCGCGAGCTCAAAGATCGTCGCCAGGGATCTCGGAGATGGCCCGCGCGACACCATCGTTGATGGTGGCTCCCATGGCGGGATGGTGCGGATTGGTTTTAGCCCCACGATGAATCTAGTAGTCAATGCCGGCGAAGCCATGGCCCTACGCAATATTCAGATCGAATCCGCAGACGGAATCACGAACATCGGTGGCTTGCTCACTGCCAGTGGATGTACCTTTTACCGTTGCACCAATAGCGCCATCGGCGCAAGCGGAGGCACCCTGAAGCTGGTGCGCTGCACTTTTACAGAAAACGTCGCCGGCACGGGTGCCGCACTATCTCTTTCCAATACCCATACCCGCCTGAATCATTGCACCTTCGTAGACAATTACTCCTCCGCTGGCGGCGCCATACGTTTCAGCACTCTGCCCTTGTTTGAGATGAGCGCGTGCGTGGTGGCTGGAAACATCAGCGGAAACTCCGTTCCTCCTGACATGTTTGGCGGACAAACCGTCAGCGCCACCGCCTGCGTGATCGGAGATGGGAATTTCTCCGGCATTACCGAGACCATCGCCAACCGGAACAACGTCGGCGACGCGGCCGATCCCGTTGCCCACAATCTCGCGCCGCTCGCAGACTACGGCGGCCACACTTGGACCATGCCTCCGCAATTCATCGGCAGCACTCTCAACCGCGCCCGCACCACAAATTTCACCGGCGACCAGCGCGGCTTCCAGATCAATGGATTCCCCGACTCTGGAGCCGCAGAGTTTCGCGGGAATCCAGACCTCGCACTTTATTGGAATACCGATTGGGACAACGATGGTAACACCTACGGCATCGAGCGCGCCGTTGACACCGCCCCAGAATTTTCCGATCCCTCAGACCCAAAAAATTTGCGCGTGAGCTATGAGGCTGGCCTACCCGTGCTCCGCTTCTATATGAACCCTGGTGCCCGTCCATTCACTCGCTGGCAGATCAAGCGCTCCACGGACCTCATCAATTTCAGCGAACTACTCTTCAGCTTTGATGCTCCTGCAGCCACTGGCTCGGTTGCCTTGGGAATTACCAATGACAGTGTAGGAGACAACATCATCCTGAGAGATAATTTGCCCAATCCCGCCAAAGCCTTCTACCGCCTCGAAGCAACATTATCACCTTGAGCAAAAAACGAGAACGATCCCAGAATGAATTATCACGTTCAGCAGTAGGTGCCCAATCGCAAATGCGAGCGGAAGTTTTGGTGCTCCTTCCCAAAACTTTGCGTTCCTTCGCGACCTTTGCGCCTTTGCGGTAAACCATTCTTCCTCCATGCTCTCCGCATGTCCGCCCCGCTCGACCCGAAGAATCTTCCCGAAAACCCCACAGCGGACGACATCCTCAACGCCTTTCTCGAATATCTGACATCCACCGGCACCGAACCCTACAACCACCAGGAAGAAGCCATCCTCGAGCTGTTCCAGGACAAGAACGTCATCCTCAACACCCCCACCGGCTCGGGGAAATCGCTCGTGGCGCAGGCGATGCAGTTCAAGTCGCTGTGCCAGGGCCGCCGCTCGTATTACACCGTGCCGATCAAGGCGCTCGCCAACGAGAAATTCCTTTCACTCTGCCACGTCTTCGGCCCGGAAAACGTCGGCATGATCACCGGCGATGCCACCGTCAACTACGTTGCGCCCATCATCTGCTGCACCGCAGAAATCCTCGCCAACATCGCCCTCCGCGATGGCGCAGCCGCCAAAGTGGATGATGTCATCATGGACGAGTTTCATTACTACTCCGATCACTCGCGCGGCACCGCCTGGCAAATCCCGTTACTCACATTGTCCCGTGCCCGCTTCCTGCTGATGTCCGCCACCCTTGGCGATTCGTCGTTTTTCTCAAAGACTCTCACCACCCTAACTGGAGCGGAAACCGTCCTCGTCCAATCCGACCAACGTCCCGTTCCGCTCGAGTTCGAATACTCCACCACCCAGCTTCAGGAAAAAGTCGCCGAACTCAACGAGCAAGGCCGCTCTCCCGTCTATCTCGTTCATTTCACCCAGAACGCCTGCGCCGATACCGCCCGCGACCTGCTTTCTACCAACTTCTGCACCAAGGAGGAAAAAACCGCCATCAACCG
>JBBRIB010000459.1:0-2342 GCA_038221745.1 Verrucomicrobiales bacterium | reverse complement strand
GGTTGATGATGTAAATCCCGCCTTTGTCCTTCATGAGGAAGGGCTTCATGCGTGGATTCCATTTCTTGGTTTGGTGGCCGTAGTGGACGCCGGCGTCCACCATTTCGGTGATGAGGTCGTTGATCATTGGATGTAGTGTTTTCCCGCCTTAAATCAGGACGGGCGATGTTGAAAACCTGCCGCATAAGGGGTCCCTCGGGGTCTTCGTTGGTGATTAGGCAGCTACGAGGGGCGCAGGGCTTAAGGAAACGAGCGGGGCTTGGCAAGGGAAATTCTGCGTTTTCTTGAAGCTGGGGTTCACAGGGTCCTATCCATGGAATCATAAATTTTTGAGTTTATCCAAATAAGCATTCTTAGGCTGAGGCTTGGCGGGGCGGAGGTCTGCGGCTAACATTTCCGAGGTGCGCCGGGTGCTGCTGCCGATGAGTTCTTTGATCAAGTCGGCCTCGGGCAGGTTCTTCCAATAGCGCTTGGGCATCTCCGCTTGCATGGCTTTCACCTTCAAGCGGGCGGGATTGAAAATGCTGCGGTAGTAAGTGCGCCATGCCGCCTCAAGGGCATCGGGATCTTCGACGGGATTGCGGGCGATCCCTGCGGTGAAAGTTAGGGATTCCCCATCCCAGTGGGCGCAGCCTTTGGGGGTGAAAATGCTCCAATCCATGTTGGTAAAGCGGTTGCGAAAAAAGGGCGTGCCTGCCTCGACGATGAAATGGTCCGGCTCAAACCATGCAATATAACGCTCGCGCCCGCCGACAGCCTCCCCTTCCACCTCCACCAGCTTGAAGCGCACGAAGGCGTGCATCTTGTGGATTTCACGGCGCACGTTTTTTTCCAACATTCTGGCCTTCGCCACATCGGGATCACTGGCGATGGCGAGCAAGTGGCGCTCACCACCGTGGGTGATGCGCCAGAGAATCTGATAGAGAAGCGCCCAACGCGTGGGTTCGTTGTGACAAGCGGCGTTTCGGGCGAGATCGAGGAATTCCTTGGGCACGGTGAATACCTTCCGCGGCGGCATTTTGCTGCGCACCGCAGGGCCAAAGAGTCCGATGTCAGCCTCCCACAAGAGTTCTCCGGGAGGCACGCCTTCATTGATCAACGACCGAGCGATTTCTCGCCACGAGGCGTAGGACGCGCCGGGATCAACGGATCTCATGCGGGGCGAAGAGTTCGAGCTGGGCGGGTTTGGGCAGAAACCTGGCACGCAGGCGGTCCGAGTCCAGCAGCAGGGCGGAAGGATTGTGATCTGCGGTGATGAGGAAGGGCTGGACCTTGGCAAGCGAGACCCGGAGCTGCAGCAAGTCGGCGAGGCGGATCTGGGTGAAGCGGCGGATGTTGATGAGACGCTCCACATTTCTCACGCCGAGGCCAGGCACGCGAAGCAGGATTTCGCGGCTGGCGGTTTGCACATTCACGGGGAAATCCTGGCGGTTTCTCAAGGCCCATGAGAGCTTGGGATCGAGGTCCAGATCGAGATTGGGAGTTTCCGGACCAAGGATTTCCGAGGTTTTAAATCCATAGAACCGCATCAACCAATCTGCCTGATAGAGCCGATGCTCGCGGATGAGCGGTGGTGCCTTGAGCGGGAGGATGGCCGATGGCTCCGGGATCGGACTGAAGGCGGAATAATAGACGCGGCGCATTTTGTAGCCGGTGTAAAGTTCGTCAGAGCGGGCGAGGAAATCGGCATCCGTAGAGGCATCCGCGCCGACGATCACCTGGGTGCTTTGGCCGGTGGCGTGACGGAGTTTTTTGTCACCCGTCTTGCGGCGGTCGTGGGCTTCATCGAGCTTGTTGCGGATGTGGCCCATGGCGAACTGGGTGCGTTTGAGGTTTTTTTCCGGGGCGAGGAGATCGAGGCTCTGCTGGGTGGGCAGCTCCAGATTGATGCTGATGCGGTCGGCGTAGCGGGCTGCGGTTTCAATCAACTCGGGCGAGGCTTCGGGAATGGTCTTGAGGTGGATGTAACCGCGGAAATCATGCACCTCCCGCAAGGTGCGGGCCACGGCGATGACTTGCTCCATGGTGTGATCCGCGCTGCGAATGATTCCAGAGCTGAGGAACAGGCCCTCGATGTAATTGCGTTTGTAAAAATCGAGGGTGAGCTTGACCACTTCATCCGCGGTGAAGACGGCGCGGCGGACGTTGCTGGAGCGGCGATTGATGCAGTAGTGGCAATCGTAGATGCAGGAATTGGTTAGCAGCAGTTTCAGCAGCGAGATGCAGCGTCCATCCGGGGCGTAGCTGTGACAAATGCCTGCGCCGCCCGTGGAACCCACGCCCTTGCCGCCGACGGAGTTTGAACGCTGTGCGCCCGAGCTGGCACAGGAGGCGTCATATTT
>JBBRIB010000458.1:0-2346 GCA_038221745.1 Verrucomicrobiales bacterium | reverse complement strand
ACCGCAAAGACCTCGCAGACGCTGACATGGCGAAAATCGAAGCCGCCGGCATCGATAAAATCCGCTTCGGCTGGGCAGGTGGCCTCAAGCTGGGCGACCCCTACTACTACCGCATCCAAGGCCCCACCTTTCTCATGGAAGCCTGCAACGTGCAAAACAATGCCAACCACGTCCATGCGGTTTGGCGTGACTTCGAGGGCGATTTCGGTCGTGATCTGCTGGGTGAACACATCAAGCAGGAGCACTGAGCCTCGATGATCAAAAAAGACCGTATCGATGCCCTGTTGGTCGCACGCGGCCTCTGTGATTCCCGCGAACAAGCCAAGCGCCTCATCCTCGCCGGAGAAGTCCGCAGTGGCGACCATGTGATCGATAAACCCAGCACCAAGCTCGCCTCCGATGCCCCGCTCGAAGTGAAGGAAAAACTCCGCTACGTGGGCCGTGGTGGATTCAAGCTGGAGGGTGCGCTCGATCACTTCGCCGTTGATCCCACGGGCTGGACCTGCATCGATGTGGGTTCCTCCACCGGCGGCTTCACCGATTGCCTGCTCCAGCGCGGTGCCACCCGCGTCCACGCCGTGGATGTCGGCACCAATCAGCTCGTCTGGAAACTTCGCAACGATCCCCGCGTGATTGTGAGAGAGCAATTCAACGCCCGTAACATGATTCCGGAAGATATAGGTGAACTCTGCGATCTCGCCGTCGCGGACCTGTCATTTATCTCGCTCACCAAGGTTTTACCCGCCGTTTTCACCGTTCTAAAACCCCAAGGTTCCATCATCTGTTTGATCAAACCCCAATTCGAACTCCAGCGCGAAGACATCAGCAAAGGCGGCATCGTCCGCGATCCCGAGTTACATCAAAGAGCGATAGATAAAATCCACCACTTCGCCACCCGGGAATGCCACCACCAATGGCATGGCATCATCCCCTCCCCCATCACCGGCATGGATGGCAACCAGGAGTTCCTCGCATGGATTCAGAAAACTCCGGATCCTGGAGAACCCTTATGAAAAGGAAACGTGGCTGACGCGTCTCGCGGCTGTGCCAATGAATCGAAAAATTCCAGCAACTGACAAGTTCATCCCCCTACGTGGCTGACGCACCTCGCGGCTGGCGGCTTTGGAGGTTAAATGGGCGAACACCGAATCGTCCGCCGCATCCGCCACCGGGCGCTGCACGACAGGCGGAAGTTATTGTTGATCGCCGAAAACGACAGCCGCGAGGGAAACTCACTCTCCAATCCGGCAGGTAATGGGAAGATTTTGACCAGGAGGAAACAAAGGGGCTTCGCACGGTTCTGCCGCCGTGCCTGCTCGTGCCTGAAAAGTCAAAGCCTGGCTCTTTGATCCCTCCATTTGGCCTCCTCCGTTTGCTCCTGTTCAAAACTCTTCATCTCCAACCACGACCGTAATTCCGCATCCTCCTGCCCTCTCTTCTCTCCTCATTTCAGCGTTTCAGCATTTAAGATTTTCCCTATTTACCTCATATCATCCCATGAACCTGCCAAACGACCCCCGCGAGCGAATCCGCTCGTCCGTGGAGAAAATCACGATCTTCTACCAAGGTTCCAGCCACCGATTCTCCGCCAGCGGCCGCAGCACCTGCTTCTTCCAAATCCACCCCCTTGCATTCTGTCAAAATTTGCGCACTGATCCCAAATCCCGGTCACCCTGCAAAATGAACAAGCACCCGCAAGTGAAACCGTGAGCTACAACCCATTCATGACCGCAGCACTTCTTCATTCAGAGCAGCCAACCCAGCGGAACGCCGACAGCGGAAAAACGCACCGCTTGATGAGAGTATCTTTTTTGATACGTATCATCCATGGCTCGGCCATGGATCCTACCTCCACTCCCTGCTCAGGCCATACGTTTTCATCCCGCGGCGCGAAGCTAACAAAGGCTTGCTCCAAAAGGTGATGCGTATGCGCGAGCCCCAGCACTTAGTCGCCGTGTGAAAGCGGCTTTGAGCACAAGAAACGGACAGCGGTGTAAGTCTTCCCGCCGCCGGTCGGCAATACTACAATTCCACCGGCCCCGATGGTTTTTTGAGAGTCTTCATACCAATCGTGCAGCTTTCCAAGTGCCATATGCTGGTGCGAAGCGGCTGTTGGAAACATTGCTTTGAAACAGTTCCCCAAACCACGCCATTCAGATTGAGAATCAACGAGCAGCCTTGCATTCGTGTAATTGCCACTCCACATTGGGTGGATGCGAACACTCTACGCCTACAAAAACTGCGATACCTGCCGGAAAGCCACTGCTTGGCTCGATGAAAACGGCATCGCCTACGAACTCAAGGCGATCCGTGAAACCCCGCCTTCCGTCGAAGAACTCACCATCG
>JBBRIB010000457.1:0-2372 GCA_038221745.1 Verrucomicrobiales bacterium | reverse complement strand
AAATGAAATGCTCAAACGCGAGAACGAATCGCTGCGTTCCCTCGCGCAGGGTGGCGGAGATCTATCCGTCCCCCCGGAACTCATCAGCCGCGTGGAAAAGGAACTCGGCCTGCATTTCCGCTCCACCCCTGCCATCCAGCGTACCAACACGGAAGAATTGCGGGACCGCATCGCTGCGGAGATTGAGAGTCGCTTCGGCCCGCAAGGACTCCAGGATCGCCAGGAATCCTATTCACTCATCGGCCTCCTCCGCCCGGGCGATGATCTCCTCGCCCAGCTCACCGCCGTGACTTCTTTGGGGACGCTTGCTTGGTTCGATGACGCCACTGGCGAGGGCTGGATGTTGGATAAAACTGATTTGAAAAATATCCCGGATCAAGCCGCCCTCTGCCGCCTGCTTGCGAGAATACTCCTGCACCAGCATTTCCCTCCGCCCGGGGAGTATTCCGGAGACGATGCGGCCCGCGCCCGCGAGGCGCTCCACCAGGGCAGCGCCTCAGGGGTGCAGGCGAGGTTCATGGCGGAAATGGCACGCACCATCGGCTTCATGCCCATGAAACAAAACCTTGAGGTCGAGCAATTGCTCGCCGCACTCTCGCCCTTCATCCAAGGCCTCACGAAGTGTCCCAACCTCGAGGGCAAGGGCTATGCTGATTCTCTCCACATCAAAGGCGACGAGGCCCTTCATGCCGCTCTGCGCCAGCCTCCGCTCACCACCCGCGCTGTCTTGCTTCCTGGTGAACCAAACAACCAGCCAGCCGCACTCACGCTCCCCTCACCGCCCGAGGAACCCTTCCTCACCGAATCCGTCGGACTGCTTGGCCTGCGTTTGTGGCTCGAGGCTCTCGGAGATGCAGGAGCGGCTAGCGAGATCGCGATGGCTTGGAAAAATGATCGCTACCTCCTCTTCCCTGATGGTGAGAGTTCATCCGCCGTGCTCTGGGAAATCGAACTGGATTCAGCCACCGCCGCAGACCAGCTCCAAGCCGTGGCAGTCAATCTGGCAGCCGCCCTCGCCGGGCAGCAGGAAGATGGAGCACTCGGAAAAATCATCCGCTCACCGGAGAATCGTTATCTCCTGGTCACTCGTCCGTCTCCCACCCGCATCCGCTTCCTGAACACCGCCATGGCCGCCACCGCGGAACAACTCTCCAAATGAATCTCCATGATCGCCAAACAAGTCATCTTTGAAGGCCGCGTCCAAGGCGTCGGCTTCCGCTACAACGTCAAGGATCTATCCCGTGGCTTTGATGTTTGCGGCTGGGTGAAAAACCTGGCAGATGGAAGTGTGGAAATGCAGGTGATGGGAGATGCGCCGGAAGTGGAGTGCTTCATCAAGGAAATCGCAGAGGAATCCAACATCGCCCACCACATCAAGAATCTAACCGCTGTTAGGATTCCATTGTTGGAAAATTGCTCGGGATTTAAAATCGAAAGATGATCTCCGCCGCTAAGGCCGCGTGCGAGACGGCTCTCAGCCCGTGCTCACCCGGGTGACCAATCCTTTTTCGATCACGAAGTTCAGCCGGTTCGGTCTATAATCCCGCGTCACCGGGAAGTTCTTGCCGTCCCTTTCGACGATTCGGTTGGGAAGCTCCAGCCGCGTCGCCGCTTCGACGGCTTCCATCTCCGTGAGGCCGATGAATGAATTCGGGTCGTCAGCGGTGGGTTGGGGCTTCGCAGGCATTGGCTTGGATTCTACTTCGGCTTTCTCAGCCCCGATTGATAAGTTGTTTTGGACGAGCCAACCATCTAATAAACTTGGCCATTGAGTGGAATCTCCGCCGCCTTTCAGGCCGTAGCCGTGGCCGCCGTTGTTGAAAACATGGCATGCCACGGGCACTTTGTTTTCCGCACAAGATGCGGCATACTCCAGCGAGTTCCGCACGGGCACCCCGTTGTCATCTGCCGAGTGGATCAGAAAACAAGGCGGGGTCTTGGAGGTGATGTGATGGTAGCTCGCCACCCGCGCGACCAAGGCCGGGTCAGGGTTCTCACCTAACAGCCGCCGTTTGGAGCCACCGTGGCCCCATGCCTGGTCCATGCCGATGACGGGATAGACCAGAATTTGAAAATCCGGGCGGCAGGGTAGTTTGTCGATCTCATCGCCCGTTTCTTCTGGAAACTTCTCATCAAAAAGCGTGCCTGCCATTGATGCCAGATGGCCGCCCGCCGAGGACCCCATCACGCCGATTTTGTTGGAATCCAAGCCCCACTCCCGCGCATGGGAACGGGTGGTGCGGATGGCCCGCCGGGCATCGAGGAGAGGCGCGGGAAATTGAAAACCTGCCGCATCATTTCCACTGACACGATACTTCACCACGATGCCTGCGATGCCACGCTCGTTCAACCATTTTGCATAGTCACGCCCC
>JBBRIB010000456.1:0-2373 GCA_038221745.1 Verrucomicrobiales bacterium | reverse complement strand
TCGAAGCGAGAGTGACATTGTTCCCATTGCGCATTTTGAACTGGCCTGACTTTCCTCCAGCGGCATCGGTGACGGAAACGAGTTCAAGCTCTGCCGTCTTTCCGTCCGCGCGGGTCCAAATTCGGAACTCCGCATGGAGAGTGGATGAAGCCAGCAAGGTGAGCAGCAGGCAAAACGTCGTTTTCATAATTATGGTTTGTTAGATTTCATCGATCACACTCTCCCATCACAAAGTCCAGCGAACCGAGAATGGCTGGTATATCCGAGACCATGTGACCGGGAAGGAGCCTGGAAGTAATGGAGAGATTACAAAACGAGGGGCTGCGGATTTTCAAGCGATAGGGCACACCGCCGCCTTTGGAATGGATGAAGAAACCGAGTTCACCCTTGGGATTCTCCGCCGCAAAATAGACTTCACCGGCCGGTGCATCGATCCCTTGGGTGGAAATGATGAAGTGGTGGATGAGTTCCTCCATGGACATGGCAACCTTCTCCTTGTTCGGCAGCATGCTCTTCGAATCCGCCAGATTAACGGGTCCATCAGGCATGGTATCGAGGACCTGGCGGCAAATGAGGATGGACTGGCGCATTTCCTCCATGCGGATCTGGTAACGGGCATAGCAGTCGCCTTCATCGGCGATGGGCACATCGAATTGATACTTTTCGTAGCCGAGATAGGGGCTGTCTTTGCGCAGATCGCGAGGGACACCGGAGGCACGGAGGTTTGGTCCTGTCATGCCCCATACGATGGCGGACTCTTTGGAAATGACGCCGACATTGATCATGCGATCAAGAAAGATTTTATTCTTATCAAGGAGCTTGCCGATTTCACCAATGGTGACAAGGCACTCATCGAGAAACTGGCGGACGGTGGCCTCGAATCCGGGCGGCATGTCACGGAGCTGCCCACCGACGCGGGTGTAGGAAGTGGTGAAACGGGCACCGGTGAGCTGCTCGCACATGTTGTAAACTTTTTCCCGCTCGGTGAAGGTATAGAGGAAAACGGTCATCGCGCCGACGTCCATGGCACAAACCCCCACACCCAACATGTGGGAGGAAATGCGGGCGAGTTCGCAGCAAAGCACGCGCAGGGCTTGGCCACGCGGTGGCAAAGTCCAGCCCATGAGTTTTTCAACCGCACAGGCGTAGGCGACGTTGTTGGCAAGGGGGGCAAGGTAATCCAAACGATCCGTGTAGGGAACGAATTGATTGTAATGCATGTTTTCCGCGATTTTCTCATCGCCACGGTGAAGGAATCCCACGTCCGGAATCGCGGAATCGATCACCTCGCCGTTGAGTTCGAGGATCAAGCGCAAGACTCCGTGGGTGGCCGGATGAGATGGCCCCATATTAAGGACCATGCGCTCGCCGACGATATCATCCGTTTCCGCGTGGTAGCTATCAGCCGCACGGGCGGCGCGGGCGTTGGTGTCCGGTGCTTCGATTTCTTGGGTGCTTGTACTCATGCCAAAGTTGCCGGGGAAATAAGCGCCCAGAAATGGTCAATTCGCAAGGGCTTTGTGAAAAATTTCACAAGCTCCCGCGACCATAGCGATCCCTGAATTGGCGGAGGAGCTCGTCCACGCGATCCGAATCAGAGGCGGAAGGAGAAAGATCAGGCTCGGATGGAGCAGAGGCCGGGTCGAAAGCGGGCTGGGATGCCGGAGGTGCGGGTTCGGAAAAGGAAGTGGCCATTTGCGGGCTGAAGTTCTGGGACCGTGCCGCAGGGAAATTCTGGTTTGGCACTTCCAGTTTGACGACGGGTTCTGCGATTTGGAACGGTGACCGGATCGGTTCGGGCAGGTTTCCATCGGGTATTGGGTGGAAATCAGAGGGCGGCTGGGGAATGTATGCCGGGGGATTGAATTCCGGCTCAGGTTGATACACTTCCGACGGCGGTGGATTGAAGGTTTGCGCTGGGTAAAATGCACTCTGCGTGGGAGCCGGTGCTTGAAAATCAGCAGTTTGGAAGGACGGTGCCACGGCAGGTGGGTTTTGAAAGTCGCTGGGAGCAAAGCTCGTTTGCGCGGCAGGTTCATATACCAGCGAGGCGGGCTCCGCGGCAATCTGGAAGGGCGAATCCATCACTGGTGGTGCTTCAAATACTGGCTCTGGCGCACCAAATTCCGGTTCTTCGACCATCGGCTGAAACGGCGGTGGATTGAAAATTTGAGGCTCCGTAATCACCGGTTCTTCGACGACCGCTTGAAACGGGGAATTGCCGGGAATGTCCTGCGCGGTCTCGAAGGCTGGAATCACTTCAGCCGGCTGCGTGAATTCCGGTGAAGGCCAAACGGCAGGAGTTTCTTGGGCCGGTGGGGCTGTGACCTCAGGGTGAAAAGCTGCTGTTTCCGCTTCGGCAAAGATTGATGG
>JBBRIB010000455.1:0-2379 GCA_038221745.1 Verrucomicrobiales bacterium | reverse complement strand
ATTCGTTGCGAGCCGCTGCGTTAGAACTAAGCGGGGAGGATTCTAGGATACTGTCTTTCATAGGATATGTTGGCTTGGTGATGCGCATTTGAACACACCCTGAAAGAACCACAAGAAAAATATACTCAAATGAACACTTTTTATTTACATCGGCGCATTTCCGAGCCTCAGGCATTTCTCTCCTAGACAAAATCGCTGGTGAAGCACACAAGCTCACACCATGAAAAAGACATTTCCTTTGAACGTCGAAGGCCATCAACCACCACGGGTTATCGAGCAGATCAAGAGCGACGTGCGGAAATACGTCAAACGTGAGCGCAAGAAGAAGCTTCCCGAAGGAGTGGATTTCTGGGACTTCGATTGCAAAGTCGGTCCAACAGAGGTGAGCGCCGGGCAGAAGCACGTTGAGGAACTCGTAAAAGCAATCGATGAGACGGCCGCCAGCGGCAGCGAGTCGGTCTATATCGAGATTCTTGCCAAACCGGGGCACCGCCTTGGTGGGAAAAAAAGTGAGGCTCCCTGACCGTTCTGCTGTTTTCCTCTTCCCGTCGTCACAAGGCCGCTCTAAACAAGAGTCGTTATGCCCGTGACCCCAAAACCCGTCGGAAAACTCATGGCCGCCAATCGCGGCGAGATCGCCATCCGCATCTTCCGTGCGGCCAATGAACTTGGCCTTCGCACCGTCTCGATCTTCGCAGAGGAAGATCGCTTTTCCATCCACCGCTTCAAGGCGGATGAGGCCTATCAGTTGGATAGCAGCAAGGGGCCGGTCGGTGCCTATCTGGACGTCGAAGGGATCGTCGCCCTAGCCAAGAGCAAAGGGGTGACGATGATCCACCCCGGCTATGGATTTCTATCCGAAAACGCCTCGTTCGCCTGTGCCTGTGCGCGCGAGGGGATCATTTTCATCGGCCCGTCCGCTGAGTTGTTGGAAAACATGGGGGATAAAACCGCAGCTCGCAGCCTTGCCCACAAGTTCAACGTGCCCACGCTCCCCGGCACCGAGGAGCCGATCACCGATCCTGATCAAGCGCTCACCGCTGCCCATCAGATCGGTTTCCCTCTCATCATCAAAGCGGCCTTCGGAGGCGGCGGGCGCGGCATGCGCGTGGTGGAAAAACCTTCCCAACTTCCTGCTCTCCTCGCCGAGGCGCAAAGCGAGGCGCTCAATGCTTTTGGAAACGCGTCGGTCTTCCTTGAGCGCTACATTTCGCGCGCCAAACACATCGAAGTGCAGATTCTGGGCGATCAAAAAGGCAATGTTGTCCATCTTCATGAACGCGATTGCTCGGTGCAGCGGCGCTATCAAAAAGTCGTCGAGGTGGCACCTGCGATGCACCTGGACCCGAGAATTCGTAAGGAACTCTGCGATGCCGCAGTCGCCCTCGCCAAGGGCATTGAATACAACAACGCAGGCACCGTCGAGTTTCTCTACGACATGGATCAAAACGATTGGTTCTTCATCGAGATGAATCCGCGCATTCAAGTCGAACACACCGTCACCGAATGCGTCACAGGCATCGATCTCGTGCGCTCGCAAATTCTAATTGCCGCCGGTCACTCGCTGTTCAGCGAGGAAATCGCCATTCCGCCACAAGACGAGATCCCATGCATTGGCTTTGCAATCCAATGCCGCGTGACCACCGAGGACCCGGAGAAAAATTTTTCCCCGGACTACGGGCGCATCCTCAACTACCGCTCGGCTGCGGGCTTCGGTATTCGCCTGGATGCGGCCTCGGGCGATGCGGGTTCCGTGGTGACACCGTATTATGATTCCATGTTGGTGAAAATCACCGCGATGGGACGGGATTTTCCGATGGCCTGCCAACGCATGGATCGCGCCCTGCGCGAGTTCCGCATCCGCGGTGTGAAGACCAACATTCCTTTCCTCGAAAACGTCATCGCGGATGAAACTTTCCGCTCCGGCCAGGCCCATACCAAGCTCATCGATACCAAGACCGAACTGTTTCAATTCAAGCGCCGCCGGGACCGCGCCACCCGCACACTGGCCTATCTATCAGACATCACCATCAACGGCAATCCCACCGCCAAGGGCTGGAAACCAGAGAAAGCGATGCCCAGGGCCCAGGTTCCCAGCTCCCGCCTCGCCGAGCATCATGCCATCGCACCGGCTGGCACGCGCAACCTATTGTTAGAGCTTGGCCCTGAAAAATTCGCCCGGTGGATTCTGCAGGAAAAGCGCCTTCTCATCACTGACACCACGTTGCGGGATGCACACCAATCGCTCATCGCCACCCGCATGCGCAGCTTTGACATGCTACGGATTGCCGAGGCCATCGCCCACCGCACGCCCAGCCTTTTTTCGTTAGAAATGTGGGGTGGCGCGACGTTTGATACGGCCATGCGTTTCCTCAGCGA
>JBBRIB010000454.1:0-2385 GCA_038221745.1 Verrucomicrobiales bacterium | reverse complement strand
CCGGCTTCTCTCTCTTCCAGAGCTTCCATCTCGGTGCGCATGTGATCCATCAGCCGCTGCATATCATCCAAGTGCCGGGACATTTGCTCCTCGCTGGTGGGCGGTGGCACGTTTCTCTGTCTTGCGTTGCTGCGCACAGGTTCACGTTCCTGGGGTTTTTCTACTTGGGCCAAGGTGGGGGGTATCGGCTCGGATTTCAGCAATTCCTCCACCTTGGCCGCTGGTATCACGAACGAGCGTGTGCGGTCGGCCCGCGCGATCGTGACACCCAACACATTGCCCTTGAGATCCACCACCGGTCCACCCACTTGGTTCGGCTTTGGCCGCATATCGGTTTGGATCACCAGACTGAACGAATCCCGCACCTGGCTGATCGCGCCGCCCATGCGTTCCATTTGTTCAAGGCGCTGCCCGGAAAACTGCTGCATTTCAGGCCGATTTCCTAACACAACATCCACATCCCGCTGCTTGCTGCCAGTCTCGATGCGCAGCTTCACTTGATCTCCCGGCTTCACACCGGTGAGCGAATTCTTCAATTCCGACATCCCGGAAATGGCACGCCCGTTCACCCTCACGATCACGTCTCCCACCCTCAACCCAGCATCCGCAGCGCCGGATTTCGCAGAGACCTGGCCGATTTTCACCCCCGTCCCCCGATATTCCTGATCACCGTTCACGCCGAGAAATGCCTTGTCCGTATCCCGCAGGTTTCTCTCCAACACACTCACCACACCAAACGCCGCAGGCCGCCCGTCCGGCTGGGGAGCCACTAGAAACGTGCCCAATTCCGGCTTCTCGAACGACCACTTCACGGGTGTCAGAGGCTCGCCTTCTACTTCCAGAACCGCAAGATCCTCGCTTTCATAAACTCCCTTTACCGCGACCGCACGCAGTTGTTCGCCGCCGGCTTCCACTCTCAGATTGCCTTTCGCCCGGGCGATCTCACTCCACTTCGTCACGATCTTGCGCCCATCGCCCACCACCGTGCCATAGGCCAGACGGCGGTTTCCCACCCACACGCGCACGGTGGATTTCGCCACTTCCTTGATTACCGGCATGAGCGCTTCATTGAATTCATCCGCCTGCTCGTCCACCGCCTGCCGCTCCTCCGGGCGGATCAATGGAATATCTTCAGCCGCATGCAGCCATGCGGTCGAAAGAAGCAACCCGAGGAAAAATAAAATTGGTTTCACGTTTTGTTAGATTTTGTTGGATTCAACGACTCCCAAAAAGGTCAGCCCGCCGTGCGAGCGTCACATCGATTTCCGCATCACCCGATTGACGCCGGATTCCCACCTTGACCCGGTCTCCCGCCTCGCGCTTGGCAAGCAACACGGTGAGTTCTTTGAAATTGCGGATCGGCTCATTGTCCAAGGTCAGAATCACATCACCTGCGCGGATTCCTGCGGCGGCGGCAGGCGAGCGCGGTGCCACTCGACCCACCAACACGCCCTTGAGACCCGGTGACTCGCCCGCCCCCACTCCAAGCACCGGCATATCAGGATTGGCGAACGGATTCATTTGCAGCTCCCCCCACGCTTCTCCCGCCTTCAGGCGCTCCCAGTCCTGGCGGATCCCATCCACTCCCGCGTGGTTGTTGTTGGTTAGAGAAAATCCAATCGATGAATTGATCCCCACAATTTTTCCATCCAGATCAAACAAGGGTCCGCCCGAGTCGCCGCCGATGAGCGTGCAGTCGGTTGTCAGGAAATTTCCCGGCCCCTTCGAGACCACCCGTCCAAATCGCACAGGCGGGGTGCGGGCCGCATCAAAGCCGGCCGAGTGCCCCATCGCCACTACCCAATCTCCGGCCATCAAGGGCTTCGAGGCACCCATGCCGGCAAAGGGATACACGCCTTTTTTGGTAATTTGCACCATCGCGATGTCCTTCGAAAAATTCGCCCCCAGCACCTTGCCCGGCAGCTCCTCGCCATTGGGAAAGACCACCATCACCTCTTCCACCCCTTGCACCACGTGCGCGGCGGTAAGAATCAAACCCTCCGGCGTGGTGATCACTCCTGAGCCGGAAGAACCCGTCTCATCCGCCAGCAAGGCCACCGTGGCCGGTAGCACCTTGCGGGAAACATCCTTCACCTGCACTTCCAGCCCGATCAAGTCCTTCACATCATGGAGCGGCTCTCGCGCTTGCATGGTGGCGAGGGCGGCCACGGCAGAGATTCCAGCGATTCCGAGGGTGATGCATTTCATAGGTTCGAAAATGAGAGCGAAACCATTCCTCGTTCTTGTCTGCCAATAATCAAGGTGGAACATCGTTGAGAACTCGTTTAGCATCCGCTCGCCGATGGCCAAAAGCAATCCTTCAGAGTCCAAAAACCGCCGTCGTAACGAGACCCGCACCAGCCTTCCCGCACACGGCCACGGTGT
>JBBRIB010000453.1:0-2394 GCA_038221745.1 Verrucomicrobiales bacterium | reverse complement strand
CCGTCCGAGTGGCGGCTGTTGTTCCAGCATGAGGAGAAGGCGAGCATGAGAAGGTCCGCCGCGATTCAACGGGGGCCTCGGGGAAATTCCAACTATCTTTTTCCAATGAGTTTCCTTTTGCCCATGCTTTCGTTGCCATCGGGAAGGCGCAGATCACCGATTGCGGCTGCTGCCGTACCATCGAGATCCAGATAGACGGCATTCTTTTTGGTGCTGCGTAGGGTGGCGGCTAGACTCTTGGTGCGTGGATCTCTGCGGGGATGGTCCGCATAGACTCCGTAGCGTTTGATGAATTCTTCGGCCTGAGCTTTGGGCACGACGGCGATGATTTCCCCTCCAAAACGTTCGTTGCGGGTATCTTGCGTCATGACGTGGAAGATTTGAAATTTGTCCGCGAGGGGTTGCATTTTCGCCGGACGCACGGCAATCACATCCACTTTCACTGTCTTTTCGACAAGTTCAGTGGCATGGAGCCGAAGAAAGAGTGCGGTTTCTTTGGAGGGTGGGCGTTCAGCGGCCCAAAGTCCCGGACTGGTTACAAGCGTGATGAGGATGGCGGATAGGATTGAGTTCGTTTTCATAGCAATCGTTGAACCCTGCTTTCCCCGGCAGGTTGCGTAGATTTTGAAAAATCTATTTCAAGTCCGCGAGAAATCCATCCGCCGCTGCCCGATGGGCTTCCTGTTTCTCGGTGGATTGCTTTTCCCAGCTTCTCGCCATCATCGAGAGTCGGGGGTTTTTGAGGAAGAAGGGAACATGATCTCCGATGAAGGTCCAAAACAGCCCGTCCCAGATCTTGCACCATTCGCCTTTGGGTTCATCGGACATCTTCAGAATATAATTAGATCCTGAGAGATAGGGCTTGGTGGTGAAGGTCCCGCCATCGGCGAATTGGGACATGCCATAGACATTCGGCACCATCACCCAATCATAAGAATCCACAAACATTTCCATGAACCAGCGGTAAACATCGTCCGGCTTGATGCGGCAAAGAAGCATGAAGTTTCCCAACACCATCAGCCGCTCGATGTGGTGGCAGTAACCGTCTTCTAACAATTGCCGGATGACTCGATCCACGGGCGGGATGCCGGTGCTGGCATCGTAAAATGCCTGGGGCAGAGGGGTTTCAAAGTTCCAGAAGTTTTTACGGCGTATTTCAGTGCCACGGAACTGATAGATGCCATGCATGAATTCTCGCCAGCCGATGATTTGGCGGATGAAGCCTTCCAGGGAGTTCATCGGCACTTTATCGGCTTTTGACATCACGCGCTGGATCACATCTTGAGGATCGAGCAGGCCGATATTGAGCATGGGAGTGATCGCCGCGTGGTAAAGATAGGGGTATTGGATGGAGATCGCATCTTCATAAAGGCCGAAATTCCCGAGCCTTTCCTCAATGAAGCAATCCAACCAATCTTCGGCATCCTTGCGGGTGACGGGCCAGCGGAATGATTCCACCGTGCCTGGATTGTCAGGAAAGTTTTTCGAGATATAATTGATGGCTTCCTTGGTGAATTTGTCTCGCTTCGCAAGCGGCTCGCGGGGCGGGACATGGCCTTTGGGGAGCTTCGCACGATTCTCGGTATCGAACGACCATTTACCTCCAATCGCGGAGCCATCGGATTCCGTCAGGATTGCTGTGCGTTTCCGCTGGGCCTCATAGAACTTTGCCATGAAGGGGCGCTTCTTGGTAGCGAGGTGGGCCTCAAGAAATTCGGGCGGGCTGATAAAATTCGGGGAAGGATGGATGACGAGCCGGGCCTTTCGAAGTGCTGCGAATCGTTTGATGCGCTTCAGCAGGATTCCATCGGCTGGATCGGCGAGGTGAATGATTTCGAGCTGGTCCGGCAAATGTTTATCTAACAAAATCTCACTGCTGATTGATGAATCCAGCGGAACCTCAATATAATGCAGTGTATGCCCGAGGCCGGACATTTCGGTTTCATAGGCCTTCATCGTCGCGCGGTGGAGCACGAGTTTTTGGCGGTGCATGGCGGCGGGCCAATGGGGATCGTTGCCGAAGAGCAAGGGATCTTCGATCAAGTAAATCACCCTGCCTTGCTTTACCGCAGGATGGTTTCTAAAAAGCTGCTGAGGGTAAACGAGAGTGATCTCCATTGATTAAACGGGCGAAGAAACCTGATCCGGCTTGGCATGGCGGTAACGCGCCAGCGGTTGAATCTTGAAATACGTGTCCAAGGCGGTGGAGGCCAGGCATTCCATCGCATCGAAATCCAGGTGCCCATGATCGAGGAGCAGGCCATCGGCGATTTGGATCAGGACCACCCGGCCGACGATCAGTTGGGTGCCATTGGCTGGAATGGGGATAAGATCCTCCAACGTCAGACCGATCCGTAGCCGAGACTCAGCGACGAAGGGCGCAGGAAAGCCCTC
>JBBRIB010000452.1:0-2405 GCA_038221745.1 Verrucomicrobiales bacterium | reverse complement strand
GGTGCCGAGCTGGTGGTCACCCCCGAGCTTTCCCTCGTCGGCTACCCACCGCGGGACTTGGTATTCAAATCCCGGTTTGTCCCGAAATGTTTGCAAGCGCTGGATTATCTCGCGGGCGAGATCCACGAGGTGCCGCTTTTGGTGGGCTACGTGGATCACCATCACCCCACGCGGCCCGGCAAGCCCTTTCGCAACGCCGCCGCATGGTTGGAAGATGGGAAAATCCAGCATCGGATCTGGAAAACCCTGCTGCCGACCTACGATGTTTTTGACGAGCGCCGCTATTTCGAACCGAGTGAATCTTGCGATCCCATTTTATGGAAGGGCCAGCGGATCGGCATCACGATTTGCGAAGACATCTGGACGGAAGATTATCTCCAACGGCCATTTTACGATCGCGATCCCGTGGACGAACTCACGGCAAAGGGCATCGATCTTCTCCTTAATCTCTCCGCCTCGCCCTTCCACCTCGGCAAGCCCCGCCTCCGCCGTGCGATGATCGGCGGCATCGCCCGCAAGGCGAAAGTGCCGGTCATTTACTGCAATGCGGTGGGCGCGAATGATCAGTTGGTCTTCGATGGCCACTCGATCATGGCGGATTCCAATGGAAACGTGGCCGCCCAGCTCCCGGGCTTCGAAATCGCCTGCAAAGTGGTGGATCCCTTTGCCGCAGCCACCCAGGATTCCCCTCCAGCAGAGGACGATGCGGCGGATCTTTACCACGCCCTTGTTCTCGGCGTGCGGGATTATGTGACGAAATGCGGGTTTTCCAGTGTTTGCCTCGGCCTGAGCGGCGGGATCGATTCCGCGCTCACCGCCGCCATCGCAGCCGCCGTCCTTGGTTCGGAAAACGTCTTTGGTCTGATCATGTTCAGCCCGTATTCCTCACGAGGCAGCGTGAACGATTCATTCGCACTCGCCGAAAACCTCGGTATCCAATGCACCGAGGTTTCCATCGCCGCGCCCTTTGAAGCCATCAAGGCCACGATGCGACCGCTCTTCGAAGGGAAACCCGAGGATGTCACCGAGGAAAACATGCAAGCACGCATCCGGGCCGTGCTGCTGATGGCCCTCTCGAACAAAGACAACCACCTCCTGCTCACCACCGGCAACAAAAGCGAACTCGCGGTGGGCTACTGCACGATCTATGGCGACATGTGCGGGGGCCTCGCCGTCATTTCAGACCTGCCGAAAATCCGCGTTTACGAAGTCTCCCGCTGGATCAACCGCGAGCGTGAAATCATCCCCTGTAACACCATTGAAAAGCCCCCCAGCGCCGAACTCCGACCGGACCAAAAGGACCAAGACACCCTTCCTCCCTACGAAATTCTGGATGAAATCCTCGAACTCTACGTCGAGCATCAACTTGGTGCCGACGAGATCATTTCCCGCGGATTCGAGGAAACCACCGTCCGCTGGATCCAGCGCAGGGTGGATCTCAACGAATGGAAACGCCATCAGGCCGCTCCCGGCTTGCGTGTCACCTCAAAAGCGTTTGGAATCGGTCGCCGGATGCCTATCGTCCAGCGCTTTATCGGGTGAAAAATCACCCCTTCCCCCCAAGCACCTCCGCAAAATGACCCTCACCGATGCCCGCACCGCCCTTGGCCTCAAGCTGGACGACGATCTGCTCGTGCAACTGCCCGAGTGCAAGCAAGCCCGCACCCACATCGCTGACCTAACCGAAAAAGCCAAGAACCCGAATCTTGCGAAAATCTATCAAAAAAACCTCGATGAATTGGATCAAGCCCTCGCCGCCGTACAAGAGCACCTCCAAGCCACCGGGGCACTCGCCCCTCCCCTATCGAGCAAGCCCTCTGAAAAAATCCCAACGCCCACGCCTGACCTTCGCCTGATCGAGGATCTCCCCGCCACCCAGCCTCCCGAAAAAAAGATCGCCCGCCCAGCGCCGGCAACCCGCCTGGAACCCACGCCCGTTGTTGAGAAAATTTCACCCGTCATCGCCACCCCGGTGCCATCCGTCCCCGAGGCTGATGAATCCATTGATCCTCCAATGCGCGCCAGTCGAGTGGCCTCGTTCCTTGCATGGTTTTTCATTTTTCTGATCGGTGCGTCCGGTGGCGCTTGGCTCTACTGGCAAAATGAAACGAGCCGCAAACAACAACTCCAGACCCGGATTGCTTTCCTGGAGCGCATGGGATCCGTCGCTGTCGAAAACCGTAATTGGCCGGAAGCCACCCGTGCGTTTCAAGAAATCGAAACCAATCAACCCGGTTCTGAAATCGCCCGGTTGGGCCGCCGCAGCATTGAGGCCGGAATGAATGAGGAGCAGACGCAGTTCATCGGTTACTGGACCGGCCAAGCCATCGCCGAGCTCGAAGCAGGCCGCCTTGATGATGCCACCGCCGCCACTGGGCAGGTTCTCAAAAAATATCCGAACCACA
>JBBRIB010000451.1:0-2409 GCA_038221745.1 Verrucomicrobiales bacterium | reverse complement strand
CCCGCAATGGTCCGAGTGCCCGTGAAACAAAGGGCGCGAAAAACGCGGCACTCAGCACGTTTCCCAACAGATGCAGGAAATCCGCGTGCAAAAACAAACTCGTGAAGGGCCGCCACCATTCGTGGGCATCGATCATCCCTTTGCTGGAAGAGGCGAAGCGATCCTCCAGGTCGCCTCGCTGGGCTTGAAGATAAAACACCGCCGCCACCGCACAGGCCCAAATCAAATAGACCACCCCGCCCGAGGAAAATGAGGGAGCCTCCGGAGCGGCGATTTTCGCATTATTGTTTACCTCCATGAACTGCTCCTCGGCATAGGCCGCAAGCTCAGGACCGATCCGCGCGACCGCCCGATGCTCGGCATGCAGGCCGAATTCGGCAGAGCCTTCCTTTTGAGAAACCCAGCACGCCTCGCCCATCGCTAAAATCACCAAAGCGTGCTCTTGTGCGTCGATCAGGCTGGGGTAGTGGCCGAGCACGACCAGATCGTCCCAGGCGGTTTCTTGTTCTTCCATCGATTTGATAGGGGGAAATTAGCCGGAAAATCCGCCATCGCATCAAAAAAAACACCCGCCCGGGCCGCCACGGGCGGGTGCATGACAAAAAACCAAGGAGCGGCGAAACGTGTTCGCCGTGAGGATGAAATGCCAATGAGAAAACCCTTGGGACACCCCATCGGCTAAGCATCCGCCCGGGCGGACGCGTTCCGCCCCTTCTTGAATGCCCAGGGAGGACCGTTTCGTGTCTATAACCCCTTTTCCATCCTGTACCAGCACGAGCCCCGACCATTTTTCGCCCTTGCGCCATTCGTTTTGCCGGATGATATCTTTGAAAAATGTTGATCAATCTCCTGACTCATCCGCTCGCCACTTTTATCGCAGGCATTCTCGCCACCTTGGCCATCATCGCCTGGCTGCTCAGCGCGTCCTCAAAACCGAATCAATCGGAGCAAAAAGTCGGGGTTTTCCATCAGCAGCTCGCCAAGCAATCCACCTCCTCGCCGTTCGCCTCGGAAGCGCAGGAAAACGCAGCGTTGGATCGATTCAAGGCTTTTCTCCAAGGCATTGGCGATGCCGATTTCATCAGGCGTGAGACCCTCAACGTTTACAGCTCGGATGCCTATCTTGATGACACGCTCATCGTCCACCACGGCGCTGCTGCGATTGAAGAATACTTCATCAACACGGCGAAGATCATGAAATCCTGCAAGGTCACAATCGATGATGTGTCCAAATCCGGGAAAAACTATTACGTCCGCTGGACGATGGTCTTTGCCGCTCCTGCTCTTAGTGGTGGGGAGCCTGTCCACTCCATCGGAATCAGCCAGGTTTGTTTTGATCGCGAGGGCAAGGTGAGCTTCCACCAGGACTTCTGGGACTCGGGTCAGAACTTCTTCGGGCACCTGCCGATCGTCAAAGGTGGGATTGGATTTGTCCGCGATCGCATCCAATAGCTCATTCCATCCGTAACACAGTAAGACAATACCAAGTTTCATGCAAAAAAATCCCTCACCAGGTTTCTTAGGCACCGCTTTCCTCACATTCGCCCAGTGGTTGGATTCCGACTATCGTCGCGAAGATGCACCAGACCCAGCCACTCTGCCATCGAAGGTGAATTGGCAACGCACGCTGCCATTCATATTTCTCCATCTCGGCTGCCTTGCGGTTCTATGGGTGGGCTTCAGTTGGATCTCATTGCTCGCTGCGGTGCTGCTCTACCTCATCCGCATGTTTGCAATCACCGGTTTCTATCATCGGTATTTCTCCCATAGAACTTTCAAGACCTCACGCGCCGGCCAGTTCATCTTCGCGGTGCTGGGAAATAGCTCGATGCAACGTGGCCCGCTCTGGTGGGCCGCAAACCATCGCCATCATCACAAGCATTCGGATCATGAGGAGGATATCCATTCTCCCGTCGTCAGCGGGTTCCTCTGGTCCCACATCGGTTGGCTCACCTCGATGAAAAACTTCCCCACTTCCTATAAAAGCATCCCTGATCTGAGTAAATATCCGGAGTTGGTGTTTCTCAATCGTTACGATCAAACCGTGCCCTTCGCCTACGGTCTGGTGATGCTGGGACTGGGTTTCATGCTGGAGAAGCTGTTCCCCGCTTCGGGAGTGACGATGGGACAATTCTTCATTTGGACCTTCTTCATCAGCACCACCGTTCTTCTACACGGTACTTTGTTTATCAATTCACTCGCCCATGTCTGGGGCAAGCGGCGCTATGAAACAGATGATGACAGTCGTAACAGCTGGCTGCTTACCCTCATCACCCTTGGTGAGGGATGGCATAACAATCACCACCGCTACCCTCATTCGGTCAGGCAAGGATTCCGCTGGTGGGAATTGGATCTTACCTATTACGGACTCAAGCTGCTTTCCTACACCGGGTTGATCTGGGATCTCAG
>JBBRIB010000450.1:0-2441 GCA_038221745.1 Verrucomicrobiales bacterium | reverse complement strand
GCGCGGATTGCCTTGCCGGCCAGCTCCCGGGATGCTTCGACGAATTGCGGGTCATTGAGGAGAACCAAAGCCTGAAGCGGAGTATTCGTGCGATCTCTTTTCACGCAGCTCACTTCCCGCGAAGGGGCATTGAGAATCTCCAACGAGGGAGGCGCGGCAGTTCTTTTCCAATAAGTATAAAGCGAGCGACGGTAGAGACTCTCTCCTTCATCCTGGCGATAGTTACGAGTATTGGATTGGGGCATGGCTACCGCTTCCCAGATCCCTTCGGGCTGATAGGGTTTCACGGGCGGACCACCGATTTCAGAAGATAACGATCCGGCGGCTGCTAGTGCCAAATCACGGATCTGCTCTGCATCGAGACGCACTCGTGGGCCACGGGAATGTAAGAGGTTGGAAGGGTCCAGTTCCAATTTCTCCGGACTTACGATGCCAGATTGCCGGTAGGTGGCGGAGGTGACGATCTGCTTGATCATCTCCCGGTAGTTCCACTTGCGGGCGATGAATTCGGAAGCAAGCCAATCCAACAATTTCGGATGCGACGGCCTCGCGCCCATGATGCCGAAATCCTGGGATGTTTCCACAATGCCAGAGCCAAAGAAGTAATACCATGTGCGGTTCATGATCACCCGCGCAGGCAGCGGATTTTGCGGGTCCATCAGCCACCGGGCCAAGCCGAGGCGGTTCTTGGGAGCATCAACCGCCATCGGTGGCAGGACCGCAGGGGTATTCGCCGTGACCTTTTCGCCCTTGTCTGAGTAAACTCCGCGCGTGAGGACATGGGCGAAAGGTTCACTATCTTTCTTTTCCTCCATGACCAGTGACATCGAGCCTCTGTTCTGGAGCGGTGCAAGATCGTTTCTCAGTCCGTCAAGCTGAGTGCGAATCTGTCGGGATTCCTCATCCACATTGGTGATGAAATAATCGTATAACGCATCGTTTTGTTTTTGAGTTCGCTCCGTAATTGGCGTGGCAAGTGAACCACGAAGTAAGCTTGTTTCTGCCAAGACCTTGATTTCCTCCTCCGAGAGAACCCGGCGGTAGAAGCGAAAATCCTGCAAGGCCACTGAGCCGCTCAAGGCAGAATCCCCACCTTCCCGGGAGCCTAGCCTGAGTGGCACCTTGGTTTCAATATTATCTCCCACCGTATTCGGATAGATTTTCGCGCCTTCGAGCTTCCCATCAATGTAGAGCGAAAACACATTGTGCCCAGATTTAGCGCCATCGAATACTACGGCCACATGGTGCCACTCACCTGATTTCAATGGTTTATTGCCGACCATTTTTGAAGCAGCCTTATCCCAGGAATCAATCGCATGGGCAGCCGGGCGGCCATCTTCAAGAAACAAATCCCAGCCGCGGAACGCTTGCTTGGGATTCATCCGCGCGATGATCGAACCCGACGGGTTTCCTTCCACCCGGATAAAGCCACCGTAGGTCACGCGATCCGAGCGGGAAAACGAACCGATGTCTCCCAGGTCGATTGATTGCCCGCTGATGACAGGTGCCATCCCCAGAGGCCCTTGGATTCGCAACAAATTCGCAGACCACTCGCGGGCTTCACCATCCACTTTACCTCGCAGCGGCCCCTCGCTTTCCGAGAGAGGAAGATGAAGCGCAAGGCTGGAATCAATATCCTTCGAGTCTTCAATGGTCGCATTGACCAACCATTGATCGAAACTCCCGCGGGCGCTCTCACTGCGGGCGGTGGATGCTTTTTCTTTGGTAGCCACCTGGTTGGTTAGATCATTCCATTTCGGGCGATCCTCGGGGATCGGAACAAAAATCGCCGGTGCGTGCTCGGCATTGTTTCCATCCATCGCGCTCATCGTGTTGTTTCGAAAAAACGCGGTGAGTGAGTAAAACTCCTTGGTGGAAATCGGGTCAAACTTATGATCGTGGCACGCCGCGCAGCTCGTCGTCAGACCCAGCCATGCGGCAGAGACCGTATCCACCCGGTCCGTGGCGTAGATCGCTTCGTATTCTTCGGGGATCGCCCCTCCTTCGCCTGTCGTCGCCAAGCAGCGGTTGAAGCCGCTGGCCACTTGCTGATCCAGCGTTCTGTTAGGCAGCATATCACCTGCGATCTGCTCAATGGTGAATTGATCCCAGGGCATGTTTGCTTGGAATGCCCGGATGACCCAATCCCGGTAGGGCCAGATCGAGCGATGGTTATCAATGTGAATCCCGTGAGTATCTGCATAACGGGCGGCATCCAGCCAATGGCGGGCGAAATGCTCCGCGCTGGCCGGGGTGGCAAGCAAGCGTTCCGCCTCGCCCGCCACCGCAAGTTCCGGGTTTTTCTGATAGGCCGCTTCAAACGCTTTTGTCTCCTCAGGCTGAGGCGGTAAACCCGTGGTATCCAAGGTCAGCCTGCGGTGAAAACGCTGAGGGGAGTCCACTCCGTTTGGCTTGAGCCCTGCGGCTTGCATTTTTTCAAA
>JBBRIB010000449.1:0-2450 GCA_038221745.1 Verrucomicrobiales bacterium | reverse complement strand
AAATGGCGGGCCTGAATTTCGATCCCTCATTGCGAAATCAGTTGGATGCCCTGGTCCTCGGACGCTTGCTTTTGATCGATCCGGAAAAGGCCTTGAATCACTATGCCGCGCGGGTGGGGGATGCCTCGGATCCGCTGGCTTTTTTGTTCGTCCAGGCCTTGGGGCGCTGGGCGAGACTCCAGCCGCAAGCTGCGGTGGCGTGGCTGGAAAAGCTTCTGGAGGAGGGCAAGCTTGAAAGTAAATCCCTTGAGCCGCGCAGTGAGATGCAGCTCCTTTATGAGGGAGTTTTGCTGGAAATCCTGATCGATACGGATCTCGGTGTTGCCCGCAAACGATTCACCGCACTGCCGGAATCACAACGGCTCGATGTTTTTCAAAAGGTTTCCATCGAGGGGCAATCGCTCGCGGGGCGCACGGCCTTGGCGCTGTTTGCGAGAGAGTATCTGCCGGTGGGCGAGCAGGCCGGGGCTTTTGGTCACATCGGCCAGGATCTGGTAGGGAAGGGGTTTCCCGAGTTGAGCGAATTTCTCGAAGGGATCTCAGCCAGCCCGACAGAGCGCCAGGCTTCGGTGAAAGTGGCGGCCATCACCTGGATGGAGCTGAAGGGAATCCGGGATGGGGTGACGAAAAATGAGGTGGATCGTCTGCGCGGTTGGCTGGTGCGGGAGGCACCTGGAATGGTCGATCAAATCGCCGGCAAGGCGCTTGCAGAGGCGGCGCAAGTCAGTGGCAGGTTTGGATTTTCCGAGGCAGCCAATCTGGTGTTGGCCTATCACCGTGTGAGTGCGAATGATGATTTCTTGGTCTCGTTTCTCGAAGGGTATTCCGCCCGCTCGAATCTGGAGGAGGCGCGCCACCTCGCCTCTCGGATTCGTGATCCGCAGTTGCAGGATGCGATCCTCAATCAGTGGAAATGAACGCCACGCCGCCATGAAGATTTCCACCTTTCTCTCGCTCTTGATCCTCACGCTCGGGGCCTTGGTGGGTATTCACCTGAGGGAGGAATCCCGGGTGGTGCGCGCGCAAAGTGCGGAAATTGAAAAGAAGTTGGATGTCTCTCTTTTACCGAGATCGGAAAACCCGGAGCGGTTGACCAAGCGGCCGCGTGAGGAAAATACCAAACTAACCGCCGAGGACTTCGGGCGCTTGAGTGGGAGTGAACGGCAGATTTATCTCGCAGAAATGGCGAGGCGGGACCCGCGCCGGGCATTTGAATTGATCCGCGTGGGTGGCGGGACGGTGGATTCGTCATTGCTTCAAGCACTCGCCCAAGCGGGGCGGACACGAGAGGAACGAACGGGAATCCTAGAAGCGATGCGAGGTGAGGTGGAGCTGGAAATGAATGCGGCCCGGCGCGCGATGATGGAGCAGGAAACAATGATCGGGCTGGCGCGTTCGCATTCCGACGAGTCCTTTACATCGGTGAGCACATGGATGGAAGCGGCGGCGTTGACCAGGAAGGAAAAAGAACAATTTGCCACCGGGCTGCTCTACGACAACGTGAAGCAAGATCCCGCGCGGTGGATGGAGTGGCTGGGCGAGAGCATTTCACCCCGCAGGATTGCGGCAGTGGTGGGGGATCTGATGGGGCAATGGACGCAGCAGGATTATCTGGCGGCCGGCACATGGCTGGCGACCGAGCCTGACGGATTAACCAGAATCGCGGCGGTGCGATCTTACGCGGTGACGGTGGCATCCTATGAACCGGAGACGGCGGTGCAATGGGCGCTGACTCTGCCGCTAGGCAAGGAGCGCGACAATACCCTGAGGCAGATCCACCTGAATTGGCCGCTGCACGATAAGGCGGGTGCAGCGGCCTTTGCCGCTGAGCATGGAATCAAACGTTGAAGCGGAACTCGACGACGTCGCCATCCTTGACCACGTATTGTTTCCCTTCGATGCGGACCTTGCCAGCCACTTTTGCAGCGGACATGGAACCGGCTGCCACGAGATCGTCGTAATGGACGATTTCCGCAGCGATGAAGCCACGCTCGAAATCGGTGTGAATCACCCCTGCGGCGGCGGGTGCTTTATCCCCGGCGATGATGGTCCAAGCGCGGGTTTCCTGCACGCCGGTGGTGAGGTAAGTGCGGAGTCCTAACAGATGATAAACCCCTCGGATGAGGGCGGAGACACCGGAATCCGTCACCCCCATGTCTGCGAGGAATTCGTTCGCTTCCTCCACGGGCATGTCACTGAGTTCTTCCTCGATGCGGGCGGAAATGACCACGGCCTCGGAACCGGTGTGCTCGGCTGCGAATTTACGGACGCGGGCGACTTGCGCATGGGAGTCCGGATTTTCAATCGCACCGGCCAGCTCGTCTTCGGCGACGTTGCAGGCGTAGATGGTCTTCTTGGACGAGAGCAGGAAAAACTCTTTGACGATGGCGCGGTCGTCATCACTGAAATCGATGGTAAGCGCGGGATTCCCTTGATCGAGGTGCGGCATG
>JBBRIB010000448.1:0-2509 GCA_038221745.1 Verrucomicrobiales bacterium | reverse complement strand
GCGGTCGAAGGCGGCGGTGCCGCGCTTGCCGTGGCCGGATTTGGTGGCGGCGGGTTTGGCGAGTTCGTCGGCGGTGGCATCTACGGAGGTGCCTTGTTTGGTTTCGTTGACGAAATGGCGGGCTTTGTAGAGGTCGATGTAATTGGTGACGGATGAGCCGTCGGGATTCACGCGGGTGATGGCGCGGTCGAAGACGTAGAGGTTTTTCGTGGGATCGGGCGAGGTGGGATCGGGGCGCGGGACTTCGAGGATGTCGCAGAGTTCGGAGAGGAACATCTGGTAGTTCGCGCGCTCGGCGGCACCGGAGTTTTCCCAGCGGGTGATGAAGGATTCGATTTGCTCAGGAGTGGCTTCAGGCATGAGGTGGGAAAAGTTTGCGCGGCACGATAAGTCACGCACCAAGAAAGGGCGTGCCCGGATTCCAACAGGTTTCCACCGGAGTGGCAAGGAACCAAGATACAGACCGGGCGGGTAAGCTTCTGCTTGGCGCACCGCCATGTACCTCAAATCCCTCCTTGGCAAACGGGGCTGAAAGGCTACGGTCATTGTGATTGCAATAAACGCATGAAACTCCCCCTGGCCGCTGCTGTTTTGGTTTCTTGTATGGCGATGGTGCCGCTTCAGGCAGCTCGCCCACACATCGCTTGCATTGGCGACTCGATCACGCAATCAAACTCCAGCTATAAGAGCTACCGCTACAGTCTTTGGAAAAAACTGATCGATAATGGAGTGCCATTTGATTTCGTAGGATCTTTGAGTTCGAACTTTGGAGGATCTCCGGTTTGGCCAACCTATCTTGGCAAAAGCTTCGATCCGAATCATGAGGGCCACTGGGGATGGCGGACGGACGAAATTTTAGCGAACCTTCCAACATGGCTCGGCAGCTACACTCCGGATATCGCGCTGATCCACTTGGGCAGCAATGATATCATCCAAGGCCAATCCATCTCCAGCACCATCGGTGAACTCACCTCCATCATCAGCACGCTCCGCAGGAAGAATCCAAAAGTGATCGTTCTTCTAGCGCAGGTGATCCCTTATGGGTCGAATTACACTTTCAGCACAAGTATCCCGCCGCTCAACACTCAGATTGGCCTGCTTGCACAGGCACAAAGCACGGCGAATTCCAACGTGGTCGTGGTGGATCAGTTCACTGGTTTTTCGGTTAGTGCGGATACCTTTGACGGCGTGCACCCGGATGATAGTGGCGAAGAGAAAATGGCCACCCGCTGGGCGAATGCGCTTTTACCTTACCTGAATGTTCCAGCCGTTTCCATTACTTCGGGAACACTTGCTGGAGCGGGGCAACTCAGACCCTACAGCACCACTTTGGCGGCTGCGCAGGGGTATCCACCTTATCAGTGGGCGCTCGGGGCGGGTGCTTCCCTACCAAGCGGTTTGTCGATCTCGCAAATCGGTGTAATAACTGGCACTCCGCTGACAGCGGGAGATTTTTCGTTTAGCGTCGTCGTGACCGATGCCTACCTGCGCACGGCCACGAAAGCCGTCTCCTTGCGTATCGCCACCGCCTTGGAAGTTTGGCGCAATGATTATTTTCAAACCGCCACCAATGCGGGCGATGCGGCGGATCATTTCGATTTCGATCAGGACGGATTGGTCAATCTCGTCGAGTTCGCGTTCGGCCTCAACCCCAAAGACCCGAACAGCCGTCAGGTGCCCGAAGTGCAAGCCGATGGCATAAGTCTCTCATGTGCGTTCACCCGGCCAACCAATGTCGCTGGGATCATTTATGGCTCGGAGTGGTCCACTTCACTTTCTGGAGAATGGACCCCCATCACTTCAACCGCAAGCGCACCACAGTTTCTGTTCAGCGTGCCGATGGACACCGAACCGGTGATGTTCATGCGCCTGCGGGTGCAGCATGCATTCTGAGGTTGTCTTCGTTGATCAAAGATTCATGCCAATGGGAAGGATTTTACCGGATATGCGGCGGCCTCGGCGCAGGGAGAGTGGCGAAAAACCAAAGTTTGCGGTTGCGTTAGACCTGAGGGGCAGCGGAAAATCACGTTACGGAAAGCAGTGCCACGAGCGGAACCATGATCCTAAACAATAAAGGCAGCCGCTTGACGGGTCGATTCCCTTGGCCATTGCCTCCTCACACTCCCGATCCAATTTGAAACTCAAAATTCCAACTCAAATGCGCTGGGTCTATTGGCTCGGGTGGATGGCGTTTGGCGCGGCCTTCCGCACCCTTTTCGGTCTCAAGCTGGTGGGTGAGGAAAATTTGGTTTCCGAAGGCCCTGTGCTCGTTGCTTCCAATCATCAAAGTTTTCTCGATCCGCCGTTGATCGGAAATCTCTACAAGACCGAGATGGTCTTTCTTGCCCGCAAAACGCTTTTTGTCGGTTTTTTCAAATGGCTCTACACGCAATGGAACGCGATTCCGGTGGACCAGGACCGGCCGGATATGGGCAGCCTCAAGACCATCATCCGCAAGCTGAAGGAAGGTGAACGCGTGCTCGTGTTTCCAGAAGGTGAGCGCACGCTG
>JBBRIB010000447.1:0-2622 GCA_038221745.1 Verrucomicrobiales bacterium | reverse complement strand
CTGACAATGGCCGTGGTGCCTTCCTTGATGAAACTGGCGAGACCCACTGGAAAGTGGCTTGAAATGAAGGGAATCTTCAAGGCCCATACCTATTTGCCGGTGAATCTCAAGCCCACCGAAGCGATCAAGGCCATCACCGATCATGCGATCATCTGCGGATATGGTCCGGTGGGCCGCTCACTCAACGAGGCGTTGAAACGTTGCGGAGTGGATACCTTGGTGCTGGAGCAAAACTCGGAGACCGTCCGGATGCTCAAGAGCGAGGGACAACCCGTTCTTTTTGCCGATGCCACTCACCCCGAGGCGCTCGATCTCGCAGGGATTCAGCGGGCGAGACTCGTCGCCTTTACTTTTCCTGCGGTGAGCGCCACTTGCATCGCGGTGCCGTTGGTGCGTGAGCGGAACTCGGGGATTTTCATCTTCGCCCGCGCGAAGTATGCCGCTGAAGCGCTGCGGCTCAGCGAGCTGGGCGTGCAAGTGATCCACGATGAGCGCGAAAGCGCGGTGGCGATGGTGCGCGCTGCGGTATCGACCTATCAGCGGGCTGATATCGATCCCGAAGAAGTCGTCCTCCAAACCATGGATGACTCATGAAATCTCCGGCTCAAGCGCACTTTTTGTTGGGGTAAGTGCGGATCTGTGAGCTAGAACCAGCGGCATGGCAGTCCTCTTGGCAATCGAATCATCCTGTGACGAGACGGCGGTATCCATCGTCCGCGGAGAAAAGGGGCAAACCACCGCTGTCCTCGCATCCGAGATTTACTCACAAATAGACCTTCATCGCGAACACGGAGGCGTGGTTCCCGAGCTCGCCTCGCGGAATCATTCACTGCGGTTGCGGGCCTTGGTGGAAACCGCTCTCGCAAACGCCAAGGTGGAGATGCCCGAAATCGATGCCTTTGCCGCCACCACCGGGCCGGGGCTTGCTTCGTCACTTTTGATTGGCAGCACCGCCGCCAAGGGCATGGCATGTGCCTGTAAAAAACCGTTTCTCGGAATCAACCACCTTGAAGGCCACCTGCTTTCGCCTTTTCTCGATCAGACGGAAGTTCCTCCCCACGTCGGGTTGATCGTCTCCGGCGGCCATACCTTGCTGATGGATGTGAGCGGCGCGGGGCTCTATCAGAAACTCGGCGGCACCCGTGATGATGCGGCGGGTGAGGCCTATGATAAGGTCGGGAAAATGTTAGGGCTTGCCTATCCGGGCGGGCCTGAGATCGAAAAAGCCGCGAGAAGCGGGAACCCGGGTGCTTATGATTTTCCGCGCTCCATGCTCCATGAACCCCATTTGGACTTTTCATTTTCCGGGCTTAAAACAGCGGTGCTTTACACCCTCCAACGTGAAAAGGAGGGCTTCTCGGTGCCGGATCTCGCGGCCTCATTCCAACAGGCGGTGATCGAAATTCTCGTCCAGAAGACGCTGCGTGCTGCGCGCCAGACAGGCCATCGCCGAATCGGGCTATCAGGCGGTGTGAGTTTGAATCTCGCCCTGCGCGAGGCCCTGAACACCGCTTGCCAAAGCGAGGGACTCGAACTCTCGGTGGCCTCGCCGGGATTTTGTGCGGACAATGCGGCAATGATTGCATTCGCGGCGCTGTTACGCCATCTCGCGGGGGAGAAATCCTCGCTCGAAGATGACATTCACCCGAATTTGCCTCTGGTATAACCCATTCCATTCTGACTCAATCCTCGAAGCCAATGAAGTATCGCACTCTAGTTTTTGATTTTGACGGGACCATTGCAGATACGCTCGGGGAAACCCGCCGTATCTTCAATCAGATCGCCCCTGATTACGGAATCCGCCAGGTGGAGGAACACGAGCTGGAGAGCTTGCGCCACCTTTCACTCAAAGATCTGCTCGTCCATCTGGATATTCCGAAACGCCGCGTCCCGGCCTTGATTGCGCGCGGCACCGGCATGATGCGCGGCAATATCACCGAGCTTCATCTCATCAATGGCATGGCCGAAGTCCTGATCGAACTCCGCCGCCACGTTCATAGTTTTGGGATTCTCACCTCCAATGCCACCGCGAACGTCGATCTCTTTCTCCGCACCCATGGCTTGCGCGAGCAGTTTGATTTCATTTCCTCCACCTCGAAGCTAACAGGCAAAGCGAAGCACCTCAAAGCCATTGGTAAAACCTTCTCCCTCCGCCCCGAGCAAATGCTCTATATCGGCGATGAGCTGCGCGATGTGAAAGCCTCCCAAAAAGCGGGCGTTCCCATCGCGGCCGTCACCTGGGGCTTCAATTCAAGGGAGTCTCTCGCGGCCTGCTCGCCGGACTATTTGTTTGATACACCACCGGATTTCTTGAGACTGCTTTCGGAAATTTGAAAAATTTCAGCGAAAAGCGGTTTGCGCCCGTCATGCATTGACACCTTTGAGTTGCTCTGGGCAAGCTTGGCCCATGTCCGATCCACAATCGCCATCCGATTCCCCGGAATCGCCAAAACCCACCGATTCCCCGGCAGGCGCTCCTGTGTCCAAATCCACGATGCCGCCGGCCACTGCCCTTTTATTTGTCATCGCGGCCTTGATTGGAGTGCTCATCGTGGTGGGCGTGCGCACGGGGATTGTCGGCAATACCTCCAACTCAAACTCGGATCTCACCACGCTCAAGGC
>JBBRIB010000446.1:0-2663 GCA_038221745.1 Verrucomicrobiales bacterium | reverse complement strand
GATTTGTAAACGTTGCGGAGCCGGTGGGCTTCATCGATCACGACGAGGTCCCAAGGGATGGCCATGACGTCCTCCGCCTTATTTCTCGCGAAGTGGTAGGAACAGATCACGAGGTTGGGCTCGGTCGGCTGGAATGGAGTGCCGTTTCCGGCTTTGACCGCCTGATTGTAGGACCGCGCTTCGAGAATTGTCGCGGGGAGGAAGAATTTCTCGGCAAGTTCCTGATGCCACTGCTTGCGAAGGTTCGACGGGGTGATGACGAGAATCCGGCGCTTCCGCTCGGCCCAGCGCTGGGAAAGAAGAATCCCGGCTTCGATGGTTTTTCCGAGACCGACTTCATCAGCGAGCAGTGCGCCGTTGGAGAAGGGGGACTTGAATGCAAAAAGCGCGGCATCCACCTGGTGGGGATTCAAGTCCACCTGTGCACCGGCTACCGCAGCGGCGAGCTTGCCCACATTGTCCGAAGACCAACGGCGGGTGAGCTCGTAAGCGAGGTATTTGGCTTGGTGATCGGTCAATGGCATCTGGCATTGCCAAGCTAACAATTCAGTGCTTTTGAGAAAGGAGATTTTTTCTCGATATTTTTGTAATTCCAACGTGCTCGGCGATGAGGGATTTGCCTCCAATCTCGGCCTGGATGACCTCCAGTTCATCCTCACCCACAACATCGACGAGGACGACGAAATCAAGTAAACTCAAGCCCTCGGGGCCGCCAAACCGCAGGCATTCCCAATATTTCGGAGAAATTTCAAATTCTTTGAAACATTTCCACCCCGGGCGGCGTTATATCAATGTCTGTCATGAGACAATTTAAGAGCGGCCACCGCTCCATGTCCCAAAAAGGCACGGAGCGACGGCGGCCCAACGGATATCCGAGAAGGCGGCGGGGTTTTTCCCCGTCGCCTTCGCTATTTCACGCTTTCTTCATTGGCATTTCACGGCGATGGGCTGAACTCCAGCCATGCCACGCATCCTACTCGTCGAAGATGAACCCGCCATCGCAGATACTTTGATCTACGCTCTCGGCACCGAGTGCTTTGAAGTCGTCCACTCGCTCACCGGGGCCGGTGCGCTCGCCGCTGCTGCAAATCAGCCATTCGATCTCGCCATTCTGGACATCGGCCTCCCTGACATGACCGGCTTGGACGTATGCCGAAAACTCCGCGAAACCTCACCCATCCCCGTGCTGTTCCTCACCGCCCGCAATGCCGAGGTGGACCGTATCCTCGGCCTTGAACTCGGCGGCGACGATTACGTCACCAAGCCCTTCTCCCCCCGCGAGATCGTCGCCCGCGTCCGCGCGATCCTCCGTCGCACCACGCCTGCGGTGGAGCCGCCCGCTGCCGCTAAAAGTTTGTTGGCTTCCTCCACGCTCGCGCACGATGCCGAGGCCATGCGCATCCACTGCCACGGCAAGGATCTCGATCTAACTGCCCATGAATACAAGCTTCTGCTCGTCCTCATGGAGAAACCCGGCCGCGTTTTCACCCGCGATCAATTGTTGGACAAAGCCTGGCAAGACCCCGGCGCGGTCACCGATCGGACCATCGATGCCCACATCAAATCCATCCGCGCGAAACTCCGCAACGTTCGTGAAGGGGCCGAGGATCTCATCGAGACCCGCCGCGGCCTCGGCTATTTGCTCTCCTTGTAAATCTCCTGCTCACGCCATCATGCGCTTTACCCGGGTCACCCTGTTTTTCATCGCCTTCATCATCGCGCTCGGCTTCTATCAACTCGCCCGCCACTTTCTAGCAGAAGTCGAGCCACAGACCTATCAGGCCACCGAAGAAGTGATGGTGGATATTTCCAATGTCCTCGCAGAAATCATCACCAAAGATCTCGCGCAAGGTCAGCTCGATACCGAAGAACTCGGCAATGCCTTCGCCAATGCGCACCGTCGGGAAATCCGTGCCAGGATTTTCGAGCATCTCAAGACCGCCGTGGGCATCCATGTCTATGTCACCGATGCCAAGGGCAAGGTGATTTTCGATTCCGGTGGCGGCCGCCGCGAGGGCGAGGATTTCTCGATGAAACGCGACGTATCCCTCACCCTCGGCGGGCAATACGGCGCACGCAGCAGCCGGGAAGATCCGAACAACAACGGCACCTCCGTGCTCTACGTCGCAGCTCCCATCGGCGCGCCGCTGAAGCCGGTCGGAGTCCTAACAGTCTATAAACCCCACGCTGATATGCGCCCGCTCATCCAAGAGCGGCGGCGCATCATTTACATCGCCTGTGGCCTCATCGGCAGCGGCATCTTGTTTCTCATCGCCGCTGTTTTCCTCTGGCTCTTCCATCCGATCGGGAAAATCACCGACTACGCCAGAGCCATCGAGCGCGGCGAACGCCCGCCAAAGCCCAAAATCGGTATCGGTCGCGAGGTCAACACCCTCGCCCACGCCCTCGATAGCATGCGGGATTCGTTGGAAGGTCGCCGTTATGCAGAGCGCTACATCCAGACGCTCACCCACGAGATGAAAAGCCCGCTCGCTGCCATCCGCGGTGCCGCCGAACTCCTCCGCGAAGAAATGCCCGCCGCCGACCGCAAGCGCTTTCTCGAAAACATCCTCGCGGAAACTTCACGCAGCGAGCGATTGATCAATTTCCTGTTAGAGCTTGCCGCCATCGAAGGTAAGAAGAGCTTGGAAGCGGCGGAGGAG
>JBBRIB010000445.1:0-2664 GCA_038221745.1 Verrucomicrobiales bacterium | reverse complement strand
ATCGCTTGCTTTCGCGCGTCCGGCCCCGAGTTGCAACGTGGCTTGACCGATGATACCGGCATCCACCACGGAAACGATGCCACCGTGCGACGCAATCACTTCCCGAATAATCGGTGCCTTGTGGATCTCCGCTAGATTCGGAAGATCGGCAGGATTTCCACCTTGGGCCGCCACGATTTCATCAAACCGACGGCGGGCGCTGCCATCATCCAACAATCTTTCCAATTCAGCCCGCGAGACCCCGGCGATCTTCTCAGAAAGATCCAGAACGATTTCCCGTAAATCCGCAGGACCGCCTCCGTCCAGGCAATCGAGCGACTCGATGACTTCCAGCGAATTCCCAACGGCCCGGCCCAATGGCTCGCTCATTGGATTGAGAACGGCGTGGACTTCCACCCCCATTTCCTTGCCCACGGCGATCATGCTGGCGGCCAGGGCCTCGGCATCCGCCTTGGTTTGCATGAAGGCACCCGAGCCGAATTTCACATCCAGCACCAAGCGGTCCAAGCTCTCCGCGAGTTTTTTGGACATGATCGAGGCCGTGATCAGGGCGATGGAAGGCACGGTGCCCGTCACATCCCGCAGAGCATAAAGTTTCTTATCCGCCGGGCAAAACCGCTCGGTCTGGCCCATCATGACCACGCCGAGTTTCTCCAACTGTTCGGCAGCTTCAGCGAGCGAGATATTCACTTTAAAGCCGGGGATGGATTCGAGTTTGTCCAAAGTGCCGCCGGTGATCCCAAGGCCCCTCCCGGAAACCATCGGCACCCAGCATCCCGTGCAGGCCACGAGCGGCGCGAGGATCAGCGAAACCTTGTCACCGATGCCGCCTGTGGAATGCTTATCCACCACGCTGGGATGGCCTGCGCGGTGTGAAAAACAATCGCCGCTATCCATCATCGCCCGCGTTAGCGCGGCGACCTCCGCAGCAGTCATACCTTTGAAAAAAACCGCCATTGCGAATGCGGACATCTGATAGTCCGGCACATCGCCCGTGGTGTAACCTTCGATGAGCTTGCGAATCTCGGAACTCGAAAGCTCCTCACCCTCGCGCTTGCGGGAAATCAAAGTAGGAATGTGCATGACGGCCTTACTCAACAGTTAAAAACCGCGTGCCACGATGCAAAATTTTCAGGGAATAGGATCGGAATGTCCGCTCTCACCGCCCTCCCCCTCATTCCTCTCTCTCAAATCTCCTCTTCTCGATATGTTTATCTTTGCCGGAAAGCCCGGCCTCGATATGGGTGTTTTCAACCTTGAGACGGGTTGGCCGGCGGCGATCTGTTGGAGTCCGTTGAAAGATTTGCGCCTATCGCATAGACGAAGCGGACAGCCAGCTTCGCTCAAACATTTGACAGGGCGTTTTTGAGCGCAAGCTGATATTGATTTCGCGCGATTTCGTATCCACCAAATTGAGAGAGATGGGCGGTCATCCACTGGGTGTCCAGCAACTTGAAGCCAGTTTCACGAAGTTTTTCCACAAGGGCGACGAGGGCGATCTTCGAGGCATCCACTTTGCGGGAAAACATGCTTTCACCAAAAAACACACCGGGGAGCGCCACTCCGTAGAGTCCGCCTTGGAGGCCATCCGCATCCCAGCATTCCACGGAGTGGGCGTGACCCAGATCGTGAAGGTGGCAGTAGCTTTCCAGGATCACTTCATCGATCCACGTCTCATCCCTCGCGGCACAGCCTATCATCACCTCGCGGAAGGCGGTGTCCCAGCGGATTTCGAAGGGCTTGCGCTTCAGAGATTTCCTGAGGCCGTGAGGGATATGAAAGCGCTCGTCTAACGGAATGAGACCACGCTGCTCGGGAGAAAACCACTGGATCTCGCCCTCGTGGGCCATCGGAAAAATTCCCTTGCCATAGGCGTCTAGCAGAACTTCGGGTGGAATAGTTTTTGGGCACATCCGGGCTGGGGTGTCAGTCAGCCGCGTGGCCGACGATGGTGGCGAAGGCGTTGTGATCGTGGATGCTTTCGTGATTCACTACCTTGACGGTGAAGGAGGATACGCGTTTGTCCTCCCGCAGAAGTGCAGCGGCGTTTCTCACCACATCCTCGACGAAGACCGGGTTCTCGTAGGCTTGCATGGTGACGAAGCGCTCGTCCGTGCGCTTGAGCAGGGCATAGACGGGAGCGGAGCCGGAGCGCTCGGCGATTTCTATCAGATCCTCAATCAAGATGAGTTCCCAGCCGCCTTTTTTTGCTTTGGGGCGGACTTCAAGGGTGACGTAGCCGCGTTGATTGTGCGCGCCATAATCGCTGATTTCCTTGCTGCATGGACACAATGTGGTGACAGGCACGGTAACGCAAAGCACAAAGTCATCGGTGGTGCCGTTGGAAGTTCCTTGAAACACGCAATCGCAGCCGACTTTGGCGGGGGAACCCGAGACTGGTGCCTTTTTAGTAACAAAATAAGTGAAGGCAACCTCGATGTGGGCCTCTTGGGCATGGAGGCGTTTTTTGAGATCCCGCAAGATTTCCGGCAGCGTGCGCATCGTCACTTCGCCCTCATGTTCGGTAAGGACTTCGAGGAAGCGGCTCATGTGCGTGCCTTTAAACTGGTGCGGCAGATGGACAGACATGGAAATCCTGGCCACTGTGGGTAAGGGCTTGCCGTCTTGGTCTAACACCTTGATGGGGTAGCGCAGATCCGAGAC
>JBBRIB010000444.1:0-2672 GCA_038221745.1 Verrucomicrobiales bacterium | reverse complement strand
GCGATGTCCTCGCGCCGCATGATGCCAAGCAGGGCACGCAGCCGCCCGCTCTCCACCTTCGCGCGGCGGGCCATTTGCGCGTGTTCCTCGGCCACGTATTGATCAATGCTCTTGCGGTTGAGGACGTGGAACGCCAGCTTGGTGATCTTGCGGTTCGAGCTGAAACGGAACGCAAGATAGACATTGCCGTTGCCTTCGTAAGATTGCTGATCGAAGTCGATGGCACGGACGCGGTATTGGACCTCCTCGAAATCCGGCGTGATATCAACCACGTAATTGACACTTCGCATATCGCCTAACAATCGGATGAAGCTGCGTTCGGTAAATTTCGTGAACTCCTTGGCGATGCGGACTTTGTTCAACCCCGGTTGTTTAATATAATCACGGAGGAAGGCATCCCCCGGCACTCCGGCGATGTGTTCTTCAATCAAGGTATTCCCATTCATCAGGTAGTTGATGCGGTTGGGCGAAAGGATATGCTCCAGCTCAAGCCCGTAAATGCGGGAGGCATCGGCTTGTTTGACGTAATAATAGTCCGAGTTATCATTGAAAAGATTGGTGATGCGGATACGGAAGGGCTTGGAATTTCCGAAGTCCCCGAAGTCGATGCGATCCACGCGGAGATGTTCGTGTTGCTCGGCATCGCGGCCGAGTTTGAGTTCCGTGTAGATGCTGGTGAGGCGTGGCAGGAGTTCGGCGAAAGCCTCCGGCGGATACATCACGCTGAGCCACAAGGTTTCACGGCCGCTGGGATCCTCGTAAGGCACCGCGCCGCTGAAGCGGCAGAGTTCATCATAAACCTTGGGGATCTCACGCTGGCGGTCAAAGTGATAAAGATACTGCCGCAATGATGGAGAAACCGGGTATTTGATTTTTTGCCGCGCGATCACGGGCGAGATGTAGAAGATGGTGCGGCAGGATGCCAGCCTGCGTTTTGTGGTTTGAAAGCGGGTGGGAGGCAGCCTCCGTAACATTCCGGTTCTCAGTCGCGTGGAAATGCTGCGCGCGAATGCCCGCGTCCTGACCAAACAATCCCGATGGAGACAGCCGCCCGATGATGGAACCCTCGTTCGAAAAACTGTTGGTGCTCCTCGCTGAGGCGCGGGTGAGATTCATCCTCGTCGGCGGTCTCGCGGTCACCTTTCTAGGCTATGTCCGTTTCTGGCCCAAAGGCATTTGATTGGGGCTTTTTCGTCCTTCGCGTGCTCAAGTTAAATGGCCAAGGAATGGATCTCGACCAAAGCCCGACATTGCAGGGGCGAGAATCCATTTATCAAAATCATCCTCCCCAGCAAAAAATGGCTTTACAAGCACTCCGGGCTGGGTAGTTTCCGCGCCCCGGCGGTTGGTGCCATCGGTCAATTTTTAAACAACTCCAAGCCATGAAAGTTCTCTCATCACTCGCCTCCGCAAAACGCCGTCACGCTGATTGCCAAGTCGTGAAACGCAAAGGAACGGTTTACGTGATCTGTAAATCCAACCCGAAATTCAAAGCCCGCCAAGGCGCGACCGCTGGCACACGCCTCTCGAAAAAGGGCCTGTAAGCCAGCTTCTGCCGGAAGAAATTTCGGCAACCATCCATTTCGAATCAAGCGGCCCCAGGGTCGCTTTTTTCATGGGTTTCCCGCGATTTTCTCCAGCACCCGCCCCGCCGCGATCAGCCCGAAGCTGGCAATGATGTGGGTGGCCGAGCCAAATCCGGAGGCGCAATTGAGCCGCAGGGAAATTTCCTCCGGAGCCGTCTTTGAGACCGTGCCATCGCAGTGGGAATAAAAGGGCGGCTCGTCTGAGTAAACCGCATCGACCCCGAAAAGGACGGGGTCCTGATTGCGCGGAGTTTTCGGAAATCCGTAATCATTGCGCAGGCCACGGCGGAGCTGGAGCAGCAACGGGTCCATGCCGCTGTAGGCCAGATCCGTCACCCGGATGCGCGTGGGATCGCGCCGCCCACCCGCCCCGCCGCAGGTCACGGCGTAAATTTTCCGGCGATGGCACTCGGCGATCAGCAGGGATTTATGGCGGGCGAAATCGATCGCATCGATTACCGCATCGAAGCCCGCATCGAGGATCTCGGTGGCGGATTTCTCGTTGAAAAACTTGGGCACGATCACCACCTCGCAGCCCGGATGGATCGCATTCGCACGCTCGGCCATCGCTTCGGTCTTCTGGCGGCCGATCTGGCCATCCATTGCGTGGAGCTGGCGATTCACGTTCGTCACGCAAATTTCATCCAGATCCACCAAGGTCAGGTGGCCGATGCCCGAGCGGGCCAGCGATTCCACCGCCCAGGAACCCACACCGCCCACGCCGATGACGGCCACCCGAGCTATTAGAAAACGATCCAGCGCCGCCTGCCCGTAAAGCCGGGCAATGCCGCCGAAGCGATGGTTGAGCGAATCCAAATCAAGCACGCCGCGAAGATGGGTTTGCACGGCAGGGCGAGTCACGAACGGATTCACAATCAGTTGAAATTTTCATTTGGATTCACACCTTGACCTTATTTTCTGAGTCTCTATTGGGTAAAGGTGTTCGGAAGCTCTCACCTTCTCGAAATCAAGGTCCCGCCCCTAATTTACTCCCCATGAAAACTCTTTTCAACATTACGGGTTTGCTCATTTTGTTTGGCACCCGCTTGCTTGCAGTCGATACGCAAGCACCACAACTCACCTCAA
>JBBRIB010000443.1:0-2683 GCA_038221745.1 Verrucomicrobiales bacterium | reverse complement strand
GGCTGACGTAATCGATCTGGAAGCCTGCTTTGGTAAGAACGTGGTGCGGATGGGTGATTTCTGAAAGATAGAAGCCAGTCTTTTCACCGGTGTTGCCTTTTTCAGAATGGCTGGTGAGGACGAAGAGAATGCGCTTCGCAGCAGATTGCGGTTTTATCGGGTTTGGCTCTTCTCAGCGGGATCCTGATTTCGAAACCGTCCTCTTGATACTGAGAAATCATTGAGGGTTGCGATCCCATCGGCAGGCAAGCTACCGAAGTATCAATACCACCTTGCCTGGGCGCGCGGAAACCAGACTCAAGCACTCGTCGAATTCTCGCGGATCACGATGGCGAATTTACCGAAATCTGGATGAACTCCGTAGATTGTCTTAACTCTAACGATCAAATTAATCGTTAATGAACAAAGGCAAAGTAGCTTCTTCGAGGAGTCGGATTACCGGAAAGGTCTTTTTCACAAGTGGGCCAAATCGCTGAGAAGCCACTTACCAAACTTTGGTGCGGCCGCATCAAAGTTTGGTTGGTGATGGAGAGTTTGGAATGATCTGCTTTGGGTGGGAGAATGCAGGTGAAGGAAGCTTCCATATTTAAAAAAGGCGTGGATTCGATGGCTTTTTCAGAGAACGGGTGTCGGGAGGGAAATTCAAGTCCTGTGCCAAAGCGGTGATGCTTATGGCAGTCCAAAGGCTGTGGTGTGGCATCGCTCGCGCGTTTCAGGTGTCGCAATTCTGGATCGCTCACTCTTTGGCCCGGCTATCGATGAAGATGGTGACGGGGCCGTCGTTGATGAGGGAGACTTTCATGGCCGCGCCGAAGATTCCACGGCCGATGGGTTTGGCGAGCTCGGTTTCCAAAGTGCGGCAGAAGTTTTCGTAGAGTGGCTCGGAAATGGAGGGGATCGCTGAGCGGAGGAAGGACGGGCGATTGCCTTTTTTCGTGGAGGCAAGGAGGGTGAATTGGCTGACGACGATGATATCGCCTTTGATGTCGACCACCGAGAGATTCATTTTTCCTTTGGCATCGGAGAAGATCCGCATTTTGGCGATTTTCGCGCAGAGCCAGGTGATGTCATCGGTTGCATCACCCTCTTCGATACCTAACAGAATGAGGAGACCGGGGCCGATTTTGGCGATGATTTTGCCCTCGATGGTGACGGAGGATTCTAGAACTCGCTGAATGACCGTGCGCATGGGCTGAGGATGAAGAAAGTTTGGGTGGACGCAAGGCTTGCCAATCAACGCCTCGGCGGCATTTCCACAGCTATTCACAAGTTGGGCACAAGGGGCGAGATTGACGACACCCAAAAGAGTTTGTCAATCTCGCCACCCACCCATGGCCGACGAACAAAAAGTAACTCCCTTCAAGAAAACCGCTGATCTCCAACAAGGGGCGACGGCGGTGGACGATGTGACCCGCGCTTTGCCACATGCGCTGGGGCCGGAAAAAAGCCTGCTTTCTTCGATGCTGCAAGATCCGCAGGAATACATCGGCGTGGCGATTGAGGAAAAGTTGACGCAGGAGCATTTCTATCTGCCCTCGCACGCCACGTTGTTTGGTTTCTTGATTGAACTCTTCGAAGGCGGGCACGCGGTGGAGTTGGTCTCGCTGGTGCAGAGGCTGTTGGATCGTGGTTTGTTGGACCGGGTGGGCGGCCCCTCTTCGTTGACGGATCTCTACACCTACGCGCCGAGCCCGGGGCATTTCCGCCACCATTTGCAGCATGTGAAGGACAAGTTTGTGCTGCGTTCCATCATCCAGAATTCCAACGAAGCCATCGCCCAGGCCTACGATGCGCCGGACGAGGTGGCGGCGTTGTTGGATTCGGTGGAGGCCAAGGTCCTCGCGATTCGCGAGGGTTCGGAAACCAACAAGGCTCCGACGATCAAACAGTCCGTCAATGAGGTCATCGAGCAATTCCAGGCGCTGCTTGCGGGAGAAAAGGGTGCCCAAGGAATCACGACGGGTTTCGAGCAGTTGGACCGGATGAGCAGCGGCTTGAAACCCGGAGAAATGTTCGTTGTCGCCGCCCGGCCATCAATGGGAAAAACCTCGTTCATGATGAACATCGTGGAGCACATCTGCATGGATCAGCAAAAACCCTCGATGGTTTTCTCGTGTGAAATGAGCGCCTTCCAGATCGTGCAACGTTTGGTTTTCTCCCGCTCGAAATTTGCGATGAGCCAGCTCAACCGTGGCTACACCCCGACCAAGGGCGATCTTCAACGCATTCAACGGGCGGCGCTGGAGACGTCTTCCGCCAAGCTTTTCATCGACGACACCCCCGGCATTTCCATCAACGAACTCCGCGCCAAGGCCCGCCGGAAGAAGCGCGATGAAGATATCCAATTCATCGCGATCGATTACTTGCAACTGATGAAATCCCGCACCAAACAAGCGGAAAACTCGCGGGAGCGGGAGATCGCGGAGATTTCCGCAGGGATCAAGAGCCTTGCCAAAGAACTTGCCATTCCCATCCTGATCCTCGCCCAGCTCAACCGGGGGCCGGAAAGCCGTACGGGCAAAAACGTGGGCGTGCCACGGATGTCGGATTTGCGGGAATCCGGCTCCATCGAGCAGGATGCGGACATGGTCGGCCTGCTTTATCGAACGGCTTACTACGCGGAAGATGCCGAGGAGAAGGAGCAAAAAGCGGGGGAAGCCGAGCTTGTTTTGGCGAAAAACCG
>JBBRIB010000442.1:0-2687 GCA_038221745.1 Verrucomicrobiales bacterium | reverse complement strand
CGCCTGCTGGTCCGAGGCGGCAAGCGCCTTGTAATAGGCCGACTGGCGGTCGTGGACGACTGTCTCCACCGGGAGGAAGGCGAGTTGGGGTTTCCACTTTGCCAGAACCACCGTCTGCCAAAGTCGGCCGATGCGGCCGTTTCCATCGGAGAACGGATGGATGAACTCGATCTCGTAATGCACCGCTGCACTGGCGAGCAAGGGATGGAGATCCGTGCCTTTTACCCAGGCGAGCAGATCCTTCACCAAATGCGGCACACGTTTTGCAGGCGGGGCCATGTGAACCAACCGCTTGCCCTGATAAACCCCAACGCCACCTGTCCGAAAACGACCGGCATCGTCTGCCAGCCCCACCATGAGAGCGGCATGGGCGGCGAGGAAATCGCGCTGCGACGATGGCTTGAGTGTCTCCAGCAATTCATAGGCAGCGATGGCGTTTTTCACCTCCTGGATCTCGCGCGGGAGCCCACGCACCCGCTTGCCTTCCAGAATCGCCGTTACCTGATCCAGGCTGAGGCTGTTGTTTTCGATGGCGAGGGACGCCTGGATCGAGCGGATACGATTCTCTCGCCGTAGTTTGGGTGAAAGGTCGGATTCCGCTCCCTCCCAACGCCCGAACGCCTCGCTGATCCGGGAAACCAGATCAATTAAGCGCGGGGTGATGGTGAGTGGCGGGGCGTAGGACATAGGGGAGTGATGCTTGGAGAACCTAGAAGGCAGGCTGGGCTGTGGAAAAATAATCATTCTTGCCATCGGGGCAGAATTTCCGGCTGCGCCACAATTGGTAGAGTCCTATAGCCCGGAGAATAGATGGTTCTGGGTTCTGCGCGTGAACAGCCGGGTGGTGCAGCAGGGACAATAGCTCTTCTACCCCGACCGGCGCAGACCAGACGGGCCAAGAGAATTCCGTGAACCGATCAATGCGGCGAATCCCTGGAGTTTTTCGCCCGCGCTGTGTATCGACTGCGGGATAGAAGGCCAGTCCGAGCAATGCAAAGATGTTCAAAGTCAAACGGTCGCAGTGCTTGTTTTCCTTGGGGTCGGCGGCAGCGTAGGCGGCGGATTGGTATTCAGCCGGGTGCCAGCGGGAGGTGTTGGTAACTTCCCGAGTGCGGCTGGTGCCGGAAAAGTCCGCCGCAATATCTGGCGTGTTACGCGTGCTACTCAAAAGATCATCTATGCCTTTGAGAACTGAACGGTTAGCAGATTCAATGATGAACTCAGAGCGTCTTCCTGATCTTTCATGGGGAATCTGAGCCGCAAGCGACGGGTAGAAGCGAGCATGGAATGACGATTTGCCGCATTCACTGAGCAACACGGCGCGAAATTGTTCCGGCCCTAATGACTCGATCTTTTCATGCCCGAAAGGATTACAATCCGAGGCTTTCCATTCCTTTAGCAGATCCCACAGGATCACGCCCCAATTTTCCGGCAACCGATCGTTGAGGGTCAGTTGAGGGTATCCAGTCTTAGCAGACCAGGATAGTTTAGGGAGTAATCCGGGCCATCGATAGGTCACAAGTGTCAGCAATCCCAGCGCAGCAAGGAAATCCCGCGGGTTGTCTTCCCGCAGGCCGGGAAGCGGGAGTTCCTGAAGAGAGTTCGAATCGTTCATGATTGCGTGGAGGCGTTAGGGTTGGCGCTTTCGTATTGGTCGGCAAGGCGGAGTAGGGTTTCCAAGTAGGGGAGGCCCCACCAGCCGAAGCGGCGGTTGAGGCTCCAGAAGCGGCGGGCTACGCCTTGTGATATGTGGGCAAGCGGGCAGTTTTCACCGGGGAAGTGGACGGACTCGCCTGATACTTCGACACCGAATGGCTCGGGATGGGTATCGGGAATTACGGGAGCCATGGCGCGGCAGCGGCCGTGATGGCTCGCGATGAGGTGCAGCAGCAGATCGTGCTCGGGATGATCGCGTCCTGCGGCGGAGAGATCGACGATGAGTGCCGAAAGCAATTCGTGTCGGAAGCCTTCTGGCAGGGCGGCTTGCTTGCTGAAAAATTGTTGGAGAGTTAGCGTTCTCGGTCCGCTTTTTGCCAAAGCAGTCTTGGCCGCCAAGGCATACAAGCCACAACCATGAAGCATCGCCTGGAAACGTGGATCGAGTTTCCCAAGGTCATGCCACTCTCCGGCGTCACGGAGAGTGTTCGCCAGGATATTCGGCAACCCCTTGGCATTCGATGCCGCCCTATTTTTGACAGCATTGGAATGCTCAATCAGTGTAATGCGGTCCAATGCCTGGCTTCCCTGTTTTCCCAGATCGGCAGGATCAAAGGGCCACGGAGTGGCACCGACGCGGCTGCGATTGATGAAGATCACTCCATCCAAGGTTTGGTCAGGATAGGAAATCACTTTCCAATCCGCCTCCGGACGAGGCTTGCCATTCTGGAGATGGGCGGCATGCGTCCATAACTGCTTCCACCAATGAGTCGAAGGAAGATGGGCCGCAAGATGAGCGGCCAATTCTGGCATTGCCTTCTTCCAATCGGCCTCGATAAAGCGCCATCGTTGTTCTTCCTCATCATGTGCGAATAGAGGAGCCACCAAACTGCGGAATGAATCGCGGGCATCACCATCGGGCAGCAGGGATAACAATTCCGCGCGAATGGTAGAATGGAAACGGATGACCAGCCTGTCCCTCGAGAGAAGCTGCGCTGATTCAAACTGATCGAGCTTCCAAGCGTCGAGTG
>JBBRIB010000441.1:0-2696 GCA_038221745.1 Verrucomicrobiales bacterium | reverse complement strand
GTGGATATCACCATCGTTTTCATCACCCACGATCTTGATGAAGCGGTTTTTCTCTCAGACCGCATCCTCGTGCTTGATGCCAATCCCGGGCGCATCAGTGAACTCGTCGAGGTGCCCGTCCCCCGCCCGCGCTCGGAGGCCCAGCTTTTTGATCCCACCTTCATGGCCACCCGCAAGCATATCGATCACATGATGCACCCACCCGGCCAGACCCAGAAGGAAACTCCGGTCATGCGCCTCGCCGTATCAGATCCGGACGTGGTCTAACTCAAAAATCGCTCACAGGAACAACCATTACTAACAAACTTCACACTTTTCACTCAATACTTATGAACCAAGCACAGATTCTAGCTCTCCGCGATTCACTTCAAAGCCAAGGCGTCAAATATTGCATCGGGGCCTACCCGGATATCCACGGCGTGCCGAAAGGGAAGTTCGTCCCCATCGCCCACTTTGAAGACTTCGCCGCAGGCTCCGAGTTATATACCGGCTATGCCCTTGATGGCCTCGGCCAAAGACCCAATGACGATGAAATCAACTCACTCCCCGATCTCGAGCGCGGCTGCGTTTTGCCTTGGAACAAGGAAGTCGCCTGGTTTCCGGCAGATAATACCTTCAAGGGCGAGCCCTACGAAGTCAGCACCCGCGTGGCTCTCAAAAAGCAACTCGCCGCCGCCGCCGAAATGGGCTTCGGCATGAATCTCGGTATCGAATGCGAACTCTACGTCGTCAAACTCGCCGAGGATGGCACATTGCAAATTCCAAACCCGGATGACGATCTCGCCAAAGCTTGTTATGATGTGAAGCGCTTTTTGGATCGCTACACCTGGATCGATAAAATGGCCACTGCCATCAACGGACTTGGCTGGGATCTCTACTCGCTGGATCACGAGGACGCGAACTCGCAATTTGAGTTCGATTTCAAATACGCCGATGCCCTCACCATGTGCGATCGCTATATCTTCTTCCGCCTCATGGCGAAACATTATGCGGCTGAAGAAGGACTCTTGGCCACCTTCATGCCCAAGCCATTTGCAAACAGGACCGGCAGCGGTGCGCATTTCAACATGTCTCTCTACGATCTCACGAGTGGTGAGAATTTATTCAAAGGCCCGCATGCCGAAGATCCCCGCGGCCTGGGGGTTAGCAAGCTCACCTATCAATTCATCGCGGGAGTTTTAAAACATGGCCCTGCGCTCTGTGCCGCCTTCGCTCCCACCGTGAATAGTTACAAGCGCCTCGTTCGCAAAGGCCTCATGTCATACTATTCATGGGCACCGGTTTTCAATAGCTACGGGCGTAACAACCGCACCAATTCCGTGCGGGTGCCAATGGCGGGCGGGCGCTTCGAAAGCCGCAATGCCGATGCCGCCTGCAATCCCTACCTCGCCGCCACTCTCATGCTCGCCGCCGGCCTCGAAGGCATCCGCGAGGACTTGGATCCCGGCCCCGCCCAAGAAGACAACCTCTACGAACTCACCCCGGAGCAATTTGCCGCCCGTGGAATTTCCGAATTGCCCAAGACCCTGGATGAGGCCGTCGCCGCCTTCGCCGCGGATCCTTTCGTCGAGAAAACCCTCGGCAAGGAACTCCGCGATGAATTCATCACCTACAAATCCGAAGAATGGCGCCAATACCACCAACGCGTCAGCCAATGGGAAATCGATACCTATGCCCGCCTGTTCTAATTTCAAGGAGCGTGGGCGTCTTGCCCACGAGTCTAACAGCGAGGAATCCTGATGGCGCATCCATTCAAATCAATTCACCAAACAAAAATCTCCAAGCGTGATTCCCCTATCGACACCCATCATTCTTGAGCATCTCGCGTGGCCGGAAATCGCAGAACTCCAAAGCAAAAACGGTGGGCTGCTCCTGCTTCCGTTAGGTGCCACCGAGCAACACGGGCCTCATCTGCCCGTGGCGATGGACACCTTGTTGGCCGAAGCCGTTTGCCATGCCGCCTCCGCTCTCGCACAAGTGCCGGTTTTGCCAGCATTACGCTATACCGTCTCGCAGGGTCACACTCCCAAGTGGCCCGGCACCTTTTCACTCCGCCATGAAACCTTCATCGCCAGCCTGCGGGAAATCACCGCATGGGCTGTCGCCTCCGGCTGGAAAAAGATTCTCTTCATCAACGCTCATTTCGGCAACGACGCTCCCGCTAGGGTCGCCATCGATCAACTCCGCCTCACTCATCTTGGCCAACTTCAAGTCGGCCTCATCCACGTCTTCAAACTCACCGATACCATCTGGACGGAATACACCCAGGATGCCGGGGATCTCCACGCGAACCAGGCGGAAACCTCGCTCATGCTTCACCTCCACCCCGCCCTAGTCCACATGGAAAGATTGATCGATTCGGACGATCCGGACCGCACCACAAACCGCGTTTTTTGTTACCCCGTCGCCCAAACCAGCCTCAAAGGTGTGACAGGATACCCCTCCCGCGCCACCGCTGCCCAAGGCGAAACATTGTTTGCAAGCATGGTCGTCGCCCTTACAGCTCAGATCAAACTCGCCATCGCAGAAAAGCCCCCTCTCGCCTCAGAGCACTGGGCGGGTATTTCAAGAGTTCCTTTTGATTGAATTGTTTTAAGGGAATTCAAGCGGGTTTTGCACGATATCTCAAAGAGGAAAGAGCAGAGCCACCGGGTATTTGTGACTACAGCATTACACCGCGCACGTCACCTGGCCCC
>JBBRIB010000440.1:0-2704 GCA_038221745.1 Verrucomicrobiales bacterium | reverse complement strand
GGCCAAGGTATCAAAGTCCATTTGAATATCCCAGAAATCGAGATCTTTGGTGGTGCCATCCGGATTCTTCAGCTTGAAGACCTCATTGCATTTGAGGATTTTCGAAGAGGAGCCGCCGGGAATCACGGCTTTGAATTCGCGTCCGTCTTTCGGCCCGCCACACATGTCATAGAGCAGCTCGCGCATGGTGATCTTGCCGACCTCGACCTCGAAATAACCCGGATTTTTCACATCGCCGGAGACGCACAGAATGCGGGTGCCGGTGTTTCTGGCGACACCGAGTTTGGCATATTCATCGCCGCCCATGCGGATGATGTGTTTGACGTGGCAGAGCGACTCCACATTGTTGACGATGGTGGGACACATGTAGAGGCCAAGTGCCGCGGGAAAATACGGGGGCTTGATCCGTGGGTAAGGGCGCTTGCCTTCGAGCGACTCGATGAGGCCCGTTTCCTCGCCACAAATATAGGCGCCGGCACCGCGATGCACGAAGATTTCCACATCGAAACCAGAGCCTAACACGTTTTGGCCAAGAAAATTTTTCGCCCGGGCATCTTCAATGGCCCGCTCGACAATGAGGGCGGCTTCCGGGAATTCCTCGCGGATATAGATGTAGGCCGTGTGTGCGCCGACGGCAAAACAGGAAATCACCATTCCCTCCACCAGTTGATGGGGGTCCTGGTGAAGAATGTAGCGATCCTTGAAGGTGCCAGGCTCGGATTCGTCAGCATTGCAGATCAAATAAACCGGCTTGGTGTTGTTCGGCGGGATGAACGTCCATTTCATGCCAGTGGGGAAACCTGCCCCACCGCGGCCACGGAGCCCGGATTTTTTCACCTCTTCGGTGATATCCTTGGGGGCCATGGTGAAGGCCTTTTTCAAATCCTCGTAGCCGCCATCGCGCATGTAGCAATCGATGCCGGGATCCCAACCTTCACGGTCCACGTTTTTAAAAATGAGCCGATATTCCCGGGCGTGAGGCTGCTTGGTGTAGGTGATCATGGAGAAGGACTGCCTGAGTATGGCCAAGAATGCCTCTCGCGCAAAACCGAAAAATTAAAAAATTCAGTTTTCGGCCTCTATCAGCGTCCAGCGGATTCCTTCGCTGAGTTCACCGGGAAACTCCTCCCTTGCCCCGCTCATGTCGTGAAGCAGAGAACTGCCGATCCGAGGAGCTGCCAACCAGGGCGGCTCAACGCCGCATTCAAAGTGACAGTTAAGCTCAGTGGAGACTGAGTTGAAAAATTACAGGATCGTAAAAATACATCCGCAGACCCATTTCGGGAGAGATACCCTTTAGCCGCGCCTTTTATGAATACTTCGCGAGGAGTTCTTCGGCTTTCTCAGGAGCGATGCCTTCGTGGAAATCATCATTCACCATGCAAACCGGGGCGGTGCCGCAGGAGGCAAGGCACTCGGCATACTCGACCGAGAATTTGCCACAAGGTGATACGGAAACCGGATGATGGTGCGAATCACTCGCCGAGCGATCAATGCCCGTGAGTTCAGCAAGGCGAGCCATCAACTCATAGGATCCACCCATGGCACAGGAAAGTGTGCGACAGATACGGATGTGGAATTTTCCCGGCGCGGATTGCCGAAAGCCAGGGTAGAAGGTGACCACTTCGAGCACCTTGATGGGCTCCAGCTCCAGCTTGGCCGCCACCCACTCGATGGCGGGGGCAGAGATAAAGCCGAATTTGCGCTGCACGATGTGAAGCAAAGGCAAGGTGGCGGAGCGCTTGTTGACCGGATAGTGGGAGATACGCTCGTTGGCATCTTCTTCCAACTCAGGCGTGATGGCGAACGGTGGATAGAACCGGGAACCGGGCGTCTCGTGCGAGGCGATGGATTCTGCGAGGGATGAGGTGGACATGGAATTCTTTATCAATTTTCGCGCCTTACTTTTTCAGCAAGGTCTCCAGGTGAGCCATCACCGATCTGGGGCCGACGTAGTTCTCACCTTCGTAACTGCCTTTGATGAGCTTGCCTTCGAGATCGGTGAGAACCAAATTCGGGATTCCCCTGCCCGGGTAAGGGTGAGTCTTTTTAAATTTTTCCGCTTTTGAGAACTCCAACTGGGGCCACGGCATTTTCATTTGAACCGCATATTCCTCCATGGACTTCTCGCCCCTGTCACTGGTGATCAGGACCAACTCAAAACTCGGATCTTTGTGGGCTTTATAGAAATCGACGAGGGAAGGAGTGAACTTATGGCAAGGACCGCACCATGATGCGGTGTAGTAGAAAAGATAATACTTCGCGGGCTTGGTCGCATCCTTACAGGTCTTGAGGGATTTACCTGAAAGCTTAACGAGATTTCCATCAAGAATCGTGTCGAACACGCTCGGTGCCGCTGCGGGCGCTGCTGCGGTAGCCGGGATGGGTTTCCAATCCTCCATGAGTTTTGCATCAATCGGAGAGAGGACGCTCGAAGCGAGAGTGACATTGTTCCCATTGCGCATTTTGAACTGGCCTGACTTTCCTCCAGCGGCATCGGTGACGGAAACGAGTTCAAGCTCTGCGGTCTTTCCGTCCGCGCGGGTCCAAACTCGGAACTCCGCGTGGAGAGCGGATGAAGCCAGCAAGGTGAGCAGCAGGCAGAACGTCGTTTTCATGATTGAAGATTGTTAGATTTCATCGGTCACACTCTCCCATCACAAAGTCCAGCGAGCCGAGAATGGCTGGTATATCCGAGACCATG
>JBBRIB010000439.1:0-2716 GCA_038221745.1 Verrucomicrobiales bacterium | reverse complement strand
GGAGGGATTCAAAGCCTCACTTTGCCACCTCTACCACCTGCAAGAACGACCGTAGAACCGTGCGCAGCCCCTCGGTTTCCTCTGTGTCCTCCTATCGGAAATCTTCCCGTGTTGCGCCGGGTTTCGGAGGGCGCTCATTCTTCATGCTGGGTGTCGCGGACATTCTGTCAGCCGGATGGAAGAGGGACAGAATGTCCACGCCCCTGGAGCGGGACGCACCCGCTACGAGACGCTGTGGCAGCAGCAGTCACCACGAACTCATCTTCCTAGCAGATTTAAAATCCACTCCGGCGGACCCGGGTTGATCCCGGTGCCGAAGTAGAAGCCACAGAGATGGAAAAAGAGCGGTGCCGCGAAGCAGAGGGAATCGATGCGATCCATGAAGCCGCCGTGGCCTCCGATGGACATTCTAACGCCGGAGGCCATCCGTGATGAATCGCCCACAGGCTCACCGCAGTGATCATCGCGAAGGCGACACTGGCGGTTGAAACTTGGTTGGGCCGGATGCCACAACGCAACAACCCACGAGAGAGTCATCCCGCCAACGAATTGGCCCGGGATTTCAAAGGACGGCATCCAGCGAGAGGCCCACGTCCTGTGCCAAAGCGGTGATGGTCTGTGATGCGGACTCGCAAACTACAAAAAAAGCCTGCACTCGGTGCCTTATTTCAAAGAATCGGCATCCAGCGAGAGGCCCAAGTCCTGTGCCAAAGCGGTGATGCCCACCGCACTCCAAAGGCTGTCGCCTCACAATCGCATTATGCGGTTCGCCACCTGATCCTTCCCGCTTCCACGGCCACCACGACTAAAAAGAAGTCATGGCAAAGCATTTTGGAAACCTACGTTGACGATGGTACTTTTGTGGTCTTTCTTATCCAGCTGAGGCTTTGGGTAGCTATCGAACGCACCCGCCGAAAGATAAACTCCTACCAGCCATGAGATCCTCCCTCCTTGCTTTCATCGCGCTGGTCCAACAGGCCTTGGCCATCACGATCAAGATCGACTACACTTATGACACCAACAATTTCTTCAATACCCCCACCAAGAAGACCGCCATCGAAGCAGTCGCGAAATTCTACGGCGATCTGATCAAGGACAATCTCCTGCGCATTGATGCCGCGCAGTTTCCAGGCTCCTCATGGACTGCCACGCCATTTCATCCCACGACGGGAGGAGCGCTTTCAATTCCGGGCCTGATCGTTCCAGCAGACACGATCATCGTTTACGTGGGTGCCCGCAATCTACCGGGAAGCACGCTCGGCGTGGGCGGACCTGGCGGCTTGGGAGCCTCGGGATCCCAACCGTGGCTTGATCGCATCCAAGGCCGGGGAAGCGCGGGAGCTGCGGCGGCGATCCCAGCAAATCGAACGGATTTTTCTCCATGGGGTGGAGCGATCACGTTTGATGCGGACAGCACATGGAATTTCTCACTCTCGCAAAATCAAGCGGGTTTCGAGTTCGTCAGCATCGCTCTTCATGAAATGGGCCACGTCCTTGGGATCGGAACGGCAGACTCCTGGAAAAACAAAATCTCGGGCACTGTCTTCACGGGTGCCGCATGCGTCCGCTCGAACGGGAGTCCTCCGCCGCTGCAAACGGGCGGCGGCCACTTCGGTGGTTCCAGCTTGGTCAGCGATGTTTTCGGCTCCTTTGGCCGCACCCACGGAACCTCCAGACCTGTCCTCATGCTTGCTTCGAGCACCGACACTGGCAGCAATTTCGATGTCGCGAGCGATCTCGATCTCGCCGCACTGATCGATTGCGGTTGGCAAATCACTCCGCCACTGGCCCTGACGGCCACGACTCTCCAGCCATTTGCGGCGGCGTTTACTTGGAAGTCATCGTCGTTTTTCGACTACAAGATTGAAAGGGGGGCCAATCTCCAATCCTTTCCAGGTGGCAGCAGCAGCATCGCTGGAGATGGGACTATCCAGGCTTGGAGCGATTCTGCCGCTCCCGCATCAAACACATTCTACCGCCTTCGAACCACCAAGACAGCAGGTGCCGCAGCCCCTGCGGCACGGGCCGCCGCTGTCGGTGCCAACCATAATTTCATGACCCTTTCGGTTCCTCCTCGGTACGTCACCGGTTGCTACGAGTGTGACCATTGAAGCAATCTTGGAACATCAGGGTCGCTGAGGCCCAAAGGGAGAAAGCATTGGCCCATTGACTCCCGAGCGCGTGGATTCATGGGAAAGGACCCGGGGAAAGGAACCCAGCCTCCCTTTTGCGCAATTCAGAAACGTTACCACGCCAGTCTTGATATCATACATTCCGCCGACGGTGGCGATCTCGCCCTTCTTTCCTGAATCTGCGCCGTGGCTGCGCTGGAATCGTAGGTTTGCACCACCGCGATGCTTCCGCCCGTGAGCAAAACCAGCGACTGACGAAGCAGAGTGGAAAGTGAGCGAGATCTCGATTTCATCGGCGGCAATGACAGACATGGTTTTCTGGGCCGCTTTGCCAAAAATGATTCCGGCAGTCGGAAATTTCTGGAAGATCGCCAAATCTCGTTCCCCCTTGAGGAAACTCCCAAAACCTTTTCTTTTGCCAAAAATCCACCTGCCCGGAAATTCCTCAAGATTCTGCTTGGCATTTCTCGGTGAATCTTGCACTTTCCGCGCTCGCCCGGTTCCGGGCATCGCACAAAAGCTTCCATCATGTCCGTATCCATCCGCCTCAACCGCAAGGGCACCAAAGACCGCCCTTATTATAA
>JBBRIB010000438.1:0-2717 GCA_038221745.1 Verrucomicrobiales bacterium | reverse complement strand
ACCGGAAGATTTTCTGCCAGGCTTCGGAAATGGGGCTGGTATCCGGTGCGGCTGCGAGAAGGCGGGCGGCTGTGGCGGGATCGCCGGAGCGGGCGGCGCACATGGCGTGGCCGTGGGCGGTGGAGGGGGGAGCCATGACGAAACCGACGGCGTTGCGGATCTGCCCGGGATTGGCGGGTTTCACGAGAAAATCCACCACATCACAGCAAATGGCACGAAGATGGATCCCGGGGGTGAACTCCGCGCTGCACAGGATGACAGGCACACGGTTACCGGAGAGGCGGGCGGCCTCGATTACATTGATGCCATCCATACCCGGCATACGCAGGTCGATGATGAGGAGATCGTAGGATTTCGAGGAAAGGAGCTTGAGCGCCTCGGTGCCGTCCCCGGCCATGTCCACTTCCGTATCCCCATCGGCGAGGGTGTAGCTGAAACCGAGCCTTAGGGTCGCTTCATCGTCCGCTACGAGGATACTCCGTTTTCCGGAAGGGCTGCCGTTCCCCGCTTTCAATGTGTTTTCCATGATGGGCGTTTCTTGGCGGAAGTGGGACGGAAACCTCAAGCGATTCACGAAACCACATGGAAAAAGTGGTGGCCCGACCCGGATTCGAACCAGGGACACGTGAATTTCCAATCCGACGATCTCATAAAAGGAGCATTGGGTATCAATGACTTGTTTCACCAAAAGACCCAATGTTCCGTATGTTCTTGCGGAATTGTGGTGATTGTGGCGCTTGTGGCAGTGATTTCACACTCCGACAGGCAAGAGGCTGCCCCCTGCTCTTTCCATGTCTCATCGCTACTGTTGATCGAATCATTACCGGCGATCATAACACCTGACCCATGGCACGCAAACCCGAATTCAATCACGTCAAAACCAAGGCTGGATGGATGGTCTCGGTGGTTGTGGAACATCCCGCCTTCAGCCCCAGGCCGACTGAACTGCAGCGGCATACAACTGAGGTTCAAGTTGAAATTCCGCGTCAGGCCTTTGTATCCACTTTTCCGACGGGCCAATTGCAACAGCCCGATCAGATATTCAAAGCGCGCTGTCGGTAGTGTTCGTCGATGCGGTTGGAAATTCGTAGCACCTGCTCCGCGTTCATGAAATGCGGGCCGCCAAGGACGGCGGCGGCGGCGAAGATGCGCGCGGACTTGTCGGCCATGAACATTGCGGCTTTCACGGCGGCGGTTGTTGCGCCGAGGGTGATGAGTCCGTGGTTCTCCAACAGGATCACCTTTGGGGGAAGCCCGTGGTTTCCCATAAAGTCGGTGCAGCCCTCGCGGATGATCTGCGAGAGACGCAGGCCGGGATCCGTATAGGGCACAAAGACGCTTGAGCCGCCGCAGCAAACCACCTCATCCGGGAAGAGGCGATTGTCGGCGAATTCTCGTGCCCGGGGCGAGCAAAGGATGCTGTTGACGGCGACTGAGTGGGTGTGGCCGACAAAGCCAACGCCGGGAAGTGAAAGCAGGTATGCGTGGAACAGAGCCTCGACGGATGGCTTCTTCGCTTCGGGATTTACGCGGCAGGCAAAGAGCGAATCCTCGATCTGCTGGTCGGTCAGGTCATCGCGATCAAGCATTTCCAAGAGCGGCTCGAAACGGCATTCGACGAGATCATCCGCGCCGAGCGAGCCGAGGCTGCTGCCGCTGGCTTTAACGAGAAATGTGGCCTTGTCGGGCTTCGCCGAGGTATTCCCCTCACCCAGGATGGCGAGGTGGCGGTGTTCCTAACCGAGCGGGTGGCTGAGCGTCTTGCCGCTGGCCTCCTTGATCGCATCACAGCTCCAGTAGGTGCGGAGATCCGCGAAGATCTGGGCGCTGTTGGTCAGCAGCCAACCGAAGAGCATTCCTGCCGCATTGAGCGCATCGTTCTCGGTGGCCACGATGTAGGGTGCGCGTTTGCCATTCCAGTCGAAGGAGGGGTTGAGGATCGCTTCCAGGAAATCCCCGTTCGGGAAATGGTCGGTCCACTGGCGTTGGCCTTGGAAGCCGGAGGCGATGGCATTGTGGCCGAGCGCCTGCTCGCCCAGACCCATCTCGGCGAGCTTGGGATTGCCCACCATGAGATCGCGGGCGATGAGAGCCATTTTCACACTGTCAGTCCACTCGGCATCGAGCTGCTCGCGCGGGCGGGTGGTGTCAGCGGAGTTGTAGTCCATTCCCTCGGGGCAGTTCGCTTTCACCCAGGCGAGGGCTTTTTCATACTCGGCGGGGTCGAACTTGCTCTTGCGCATGCGCCCGGCGATCTCGGTCATGTCGGTCGCCTCCACACGCATTCCAAGCCATATCTCCCACATCGCCGGACCGACGACCGAGCCGGCAATGCCCATCGAGGTTCCGCCCATCGAAAGGTAGGACTTGCCGCGCATGAGTGCGACGGCGAGGCCGCATTGGGCGAAGCCGAGCAACTTCCCACGGACATCCGCCGGGATTTCCGTGTCGCCGGCAGACTGGACATCCTGGCCGTAAATGCCGAAAGCAGGCAGGCCTTTCTGGGTGTGTCCTGCGAGCACCGCTACGAGGTAAACAGCCCCGGGGCGCTCGGTGCCGTTGAATCCCCAAATCGCTTTTGGCGTGTGGGGATCCATGTCCATGGTTTCCGAGCCATAGCACCAGCACGGCGTGACGGTGAGCGAAACGCCCACGCCTTCGTTTTTGAATTTTTCGGCGCATTGCGCGGCTTCGGCAAAACCACCAATGCAGGTATC
>JBBRIB010000437.1:0-2723 GCA_038221745.1 Verrucomicrobiales bacterium | reverse complement strand
CCTCCGCCAAGGGGAAAGAATTTCCCGGGTGTCCTGGCTGGCCGCCGGGTTGAAGGGGGGTGTTTTTTAGGCGATGGGCTTTGCCTACCCGACATTGAGGCTATTTAAGAGATCGTTATAAAACTGTTTCCTCAGCCAATAACTTCCGGCCAATCGGTGTGGAACATTTCGCCGCGTGGCTTATCCGTGCGCTCGTAGGTGTGGGCACCGAAGAAGTCGCGCTGGGCTTGCAGCAGGTTTGCGGGGAGGACGGCGCTCCGATAACTGTCGTAGTAACCAAGGGAGGCGCTGAAGGCGGGGACTGGAATCCCCGCGAGAGTGGCCATGGAGATGACCTCGCGCCAGTTTTGTTGGAAGCCGTTGAGCAGGTCCTTGAAGAAGGGGGCGAGCATCAGGTTGGACAGCGCAGGATCCGACCGGTAGGCATCGGTGATGTCGTTGAGGAAACGAGCACGGATGATGCAGCCGCCGCGCCAGATGGCGGCGATTTTCGAGAGATCGAGTCCCCAGTCTTTTTCCGCACCCATGGCGGCGATGAGATCGAGGCCTTGGGCGTAGGAGATGATTTTGGAAGCGAAGAGCGCATCATGCACCTTTTTGACGAGTGCGGCTTTGTCTCCGGTGATCTCGGCCTTGGGGCCTTGGAGTTGGGTGCTGGCTGCGACGCGGGCATCCTTCATGGAGGAAAGGATGCGCGCTTCCACGGCGGCGTTGATGGTGGAAATGACAACGGCGTTTTCCACGGCGTTGATGAGCGTCCACTTGCCGGTGCCCTTTTGGCCGGCGGTGTCCAGGATGAGATCGACGAGGGGTTTGCCAGTCTCCGGGTCCATTTGCTCGAAGATTTTCGAAGTGATCTGGATCAGGTAGCTCTCGAGATCGCCCTCGTTCCATTCCGTGAAGACGGTGGCAAGCTCGGCGGGGGTGAATCCGGCGGCTTTGAAAATGTTATAGGCCTCACAGATGAGCTGCATGTCGCCATACTCGATGCCGTTGTGGATCATTTTCACATAGTGGCCCGCACCACCGGGGCCGATGTGGATCACGCAAGGCTCGCCATCCACGTGGGCGGCGATGGATTCGAAAATCGGCTTCATCACATCCCAGGTGGAGGCCGGGCCGCCGGGCATGATCGATGGGCCTTTACGGGCACCTTCTTCGCCACCGGAAACGCCGGCACCGATGAAGCGGAAGCCGAGATCGCCCAACCATTTGTCGCGGCGTTCGGTATCGGTGTAGAGGGAATTTCCGCCATCAATGATGATGTCGCCCTTGTCCAACAGGGGGATCAGAGACTCGATGACGGCATCCACCGGGCCACCGGCCTTGACCATGATCATCACCTTGCGCGGCGAGGCGAGGGACTGCACGAACTCTTCGAGCGACTTTGCACCCACGAGTTTCTTATCCGGATGAACGGCGACAAATGCGTCGGTGACGGAGGTGGTGCGGTTGTAAACTGAAACCTGAAATCCACGGGATTCCACGTTAAGAACGAGATTCTGGCCCATGACGGCCAGTCCAATCAATCCGAAGTCGCTGTTGCTCATATTGTAGTGTGCCGTAGATGGGGCGGGGGAGGGTGTAATGTTCCTGGCGAAATGGTGCAACCCCTTGTTGCCATTTCCTCATGCATTTCGCACATTCCGAAAGTGAACTTACCGAATGCGATCACTTTTTCCCGGCTTATCATGACGGCGGCGTTCGTTGTCGCCGTTTCCCAAAGCTCCCCAACCGGCTATTTTATCGGGCTGATTTTGTTTGTGGCGGCGGCGGCGAGTGATTGGTTGGACGGCTATCTGGCGCGGAAAATGGGCCTCGTGACCCCTTTGGGAAAACTGATGGATCCCTTGGCGGATAAGATTCTGGTGAGCGCGGCCTTCGTGTTTTTCACGGAAAAGGGGCTGTGCCCGGTGTGGGTCACTGCCTTGATCATCGGGCGGGAATTTCTCGTCACCGGCCTGCGCCAGATCGCCATTGAGTCTGGCCATGTGCTTGCGGCGGACAATCTGGGGAAATGGAAGACCACCTTCCAGCTCACCTATTTGATCACCGGCTTGGTCTGGCTCGCCTCTGAAAACGCGGAGAATCCTCCCGCCCTGCTGCTGTGGCTGGGCCATCTCGCCAGGCCGGCGGCGGATGGAGGATTTCTCCAGCCTGTCTTCCTTTGGGCCGCCGTTGCTCTAACAGTGGTCTCGGGCTGGAACTACCTGTGGGGTTCGCGACAATTGCTCAGAGGCAAATGACGTTTCACGGCCGTTGTCGGAACCAGCCGGTGATGCTCCTGCGCGGCTTGATGGCGGGCAATACTTCGTGCCAATGATCTCCAGAGTGAAAACAAACGAGCGTGCCCAGCCGTGGCTCGATGATTTCAAAAGGCCCTGTCTTTTCGCCGCAGGTTTTCCAGAGTTTCAACTCGCCGCCATCGCCCGTCTGCCAGTCTTCATTCAGGTAGAGGATGATGGTCAAAATGCGCTCGTTGCTCCCCGCATGACGATCCAGGTGGGGCTTGTAAAATCCACCTTCAGGATAAAAGGCAAAGTGTCCTTCGAAATCGAACAGACCGAGGAAAAATCTCTCGTTGATTGCGAGCCTAAGTTCTTCAAGTTTCGCGAGATACGCATGCTGTTCGCTCGCCGCCTCACTCGTCTCCAACCACATGATTTGATCGCTGCGGATGTCTTCACGAATTTCGGTGGCCATCCCACGACCGATGCCCGCCC
>JBBRIB010000436.1:0-2724 GCA_038221745.1 Verrucomicrobiales bacterium | reverse complement strand
ACGGTATGCACCGCCTGCCGCCGTTCGGTTTCACCAGGGTAGATTTCCATGAAGGCACGATTTGCCTCGCTGAGGGATGTGATGATCGGGGTCAATTCTGCCGGGCTAAGAGAACAAGAACTCATGGTGGTGTGCGGTGATAAAGCTGGGAAAAAATAAATACTGCATTTTCAGAGCCAATGTAGGTTCAGACTTTGCGGCTGGCCAGACCCATGCTTGGATTCTTCATTGCCGATGCACCTAGAGCTTGCCGAAAAATTGATTGCGCCTATGAGCATCGCGGCGTGGCGGGAGGAGCGGCGTGCATTGGAAGCGCATTTTGGCGAGCGAATCACCCTGGATGCGCTCACCGGCCCTAACGGATTCGTGGCAAGCGGACCATGGCAGGACGATTCCGAGAACCGGGCAGGATGGATGATCGCCCAGCGCAAGGGTGGCCATCGCCACTCGGTGGATGATGTGCTCACGGCTTGGTATGCCATGCAGGTTTCGCCCCGCATTTCCGAGCATCTCGATTTGGGCACCGGCATCGGCACAGTGGGCCTGCTCACCCTGTGGGGGATGGGACCATCTGCAAAACTGACGTGTGTGGAGGCGCAGGAAATCAGCTATCGCTTGCTGCGATCCAACATTACGCGCAATGGACTTTCCGAGCGGGTGGATTCTTGGTTTGGCGATCTGCGGGATTTTTCGTCGGAAAAAAAGTTTCCGTTGATCACGGGTAGTCCGCCGTATTTTCCAGAAGGCTCGGGAGTGATTCCGCAGGACTCACAAAAGGCCCATGCGCGCTTTGAGTTGAGAGGGAATGTCGCGGACTATGCGCTCGCGGCGGCTCGGTTGTTAGAGCCAGGCGGATGGCTGGTGTTGTGTTTCCCTTCGCGGCAGAAACAACGGGCCATCAATGGAATCGCGGCAGCGGGATTGAAGGTTGTCAGGCAGCGCGATGTGATCCCGCGGGAGAGTTTGAAGGCGCTTTTCACGTTGTTTGCCTGCCGCTTCCCGGAGGCTTGGGAAGGGGAGACGGAAGAGGAACGCCCTTTCATTGTCCGCGAGGAATCGGGTGCGCTTAGCGATGCGATGAAAGCGGTGCGCTGTGGCTTTGGATTTTCTGATAGTACGTGAGGGATCGAGTAAGCAATTTGGGTGCTTTGCTTCGAATGGGTTGCGCTGGGCTGGGAATGTTGCAACGGTGGCGCACATGGATGGTGGCAAACAGATGACAACCTATCTTTTCAGTTGCGAGAATGCGACCTGCGCGGTGCCTGAGGCGCATCGTGAGTTGTTCCGTGGCTCCGAAGAGGTGGTGACATCCACAGAAGGTTGGGAGCCTGGGGCTTTGAATCTGGCACAAGGATTCGCGATGAAATTTCGCACGCCTTTGGTCCATGGGGACCTGACACGGCTCCTGATTGATTTGGAAAAGGACGGGGATGCGCGTTGGAGCCGGTTTTCACTCAAGCTACCGGAGGCGACGCAGGGTAAGCTGGTGGATCGGCACGAGCGGACGTACCGGCTTTTGCTGCATCAACGCATTGCGGAGGACCTGCGGCGGCATGAAACGCTGTTGCATGTGATGGTGCATACGGTTCCCGGAACGGATGGAATCGTTTTCCTGGAAACCGTGGAGGGTGCGGGCTTGGCGGAGCAGTTGGCCGCTGCATGGCGAAGCTGCTTGTTAGGAATGGATCTGGACGTGCGGCATTCCAAAGGGGCGGTGCAGACGGGTCTGGGGACGCACCTTGCAGCCGAATATCCGGTGGCCCGGTATGCGCAGGTGAGGTTGCGGGTGTCTCAATCGTTTTTTCTGGAAGGAAAACCCCTCCGGTGGGAGACGCTGAAAAAGGGTTTGTTAGACTCGCTGGCCGCAGCGGTGAAAAAGGTGAGCGGCTAGAAAGAGTCGGGGAGTATCAACGGCCGAGGATGCCCTTGGACTGTTCGAGACTCATGGCGCGCTGCTCCTGCCAATCGATGATTTTGGGTTGGTTGAATTCGGCGCGGCGATTTTCGATGTCGTCGTTGGAGGGTTTCACGAGAGGTCTGGTGGATGTCTCCCGCGCGGAATTTGTGGCGAATTGATTCGTCTGATAGGGTGAGGGGAGTCTCGCGTTGGTATCGGTTTCCCTGGCGTTCTGGCTTTGGAGTTTGGAAGTGGTTTTAAAGCGGCTCGCATCGGTGTTGCCTGCGTAGGCTTGGGTGGGGTAGGTTTTGTCGCCCGCCCAGGTGGTTTTCTTGTAATCACCCGTTTTGTATTCGGTTTTCTTGAATCGTTTATCGGCGAACTGGGATTTGTTCTGGTACTCGAACTGGCTGCGTTTGTCGCTTTGCGGTATCCATTTGCCATCGGCATCTTGGGTGTAGCCGTTTTTTTCTTCGAGGCGCTGGCTGAGAGGTTTGAGGGTGGTGGCAGGTTTTTCCTTGTCTGCTGAGGAATCCGAGGCGCATGAAGAGATGAACAGCCCGGTGACGAGAAGGGAGATGAATGAGGAGGAACTCATGGTTGGGCGATGCGTTGTTCGAGTTTGGGATCCGGGACCGCTCCGAGTTCGAGGGCTTTTTGGTAATGGGTGCGGGCGAGCTCGAAACGTTTGTCCCGGGCACAAAGAAGAGCGAGATTGAAGTGCGGCTCGCTGGGCATGGGATCGGCGGAAATGGCGGATTTAAAGTAGGATTCCGCTTCGCCGTAACGTCCAAGGCGGTAGGTGATGGTGCCGAGGGCGGTGTAGC
>JBBRIB010000435.1:0-2724 GCA_038221745.1 Verrucomicrobiales bacterium | reverse complement strand
AATAATGGCTTACCATCACGCCAGCAAGTTCGGATTTATGTTACGTTGAAAGGAATTAAAATTTTCTCGATATTTCAAAATTGATCATGTTTTGGTCTTCTTGGTCCTAGCTTTGAGTAGGGGATGGTTGCCAGAGGCGGGGATGGGGTATTCGCACGTTAATGGAGCATACCCAAATGTATCTTGCTTGCGGCGAGGGTTGTTCTCCATTGATTGTCACAGCATGCAGCACTTCCACATTTCCCAATTCCAGGACAGCGGGCATTTGATGAGCCTCAAGCGGGAGGCTTCACAAAAAATCTCGGTCTGCATCCCCACTCTCAATGAAGCGGAAACCATCGGGACGATCGTTAGAATCATCCGCAGCGAGCTGATGGAAAGCATCCACCTGGTCGATGAAATTCTTGTGATCGATTCCGGTTCAGAGGATCGCACCCGTGCGCAGGCAAGTGAGGCAGGTGCCAAAGTTTTTCTGTCAGAAGAAATCGCGCCCGAGCATGGCAGCCACCAAGGAAAAGGCGAAAATCTATGGAAGGCCCTGCATGTGGCCCAAGGAAATATTGTTTGTTACATCGATGGAGATATCGCGAATTTCCATCCCGGCTTCATTACCGGCTTGGTCGGGCCGTTGCTTACGGACCCTTCAATCGATTATGTAAAAGCCTATTATGAACGCCCGCTGGACCGTGGCGAAAGCACCCTTGCCAGCGGTGGTGGCCGGGTTTCTGAAATCCTGCTCCGCCCGCTGATCTCATTGTTCTTTCCTGAGCTATGCGGAATCCTGCAGCCTCTCTCTGGAGAATATGCGGCGCGAAAGTCTGTGTTGGAAACCCTTGCGTTTCCCACGGGGTATGGAGTGGAAATCGCCCATCTGATCGATCTATCAGAAGCGGGAAAACTTCCCAACATCGCCCAGACGGATCTCATCAAACGCATCCACCGGAACCGGGATGACGGTGAACTCGGGCAAATGGCCTTTGCGATCCTTAAGGTGGTGTTGCGCCGTCTTGAGCGCGCGGGGAAGCTCACACTCGCCTCTCCCCTGCCAGATCTCTATCAGTCTTGGATGGTGGAAAAAAATAATGTTCAACTCATTTCACGCAACATTCCCGAGCCGGAGCGGACACCCATCCGAAGTCTTACTGAGAGAAGATAGGGTGCCCGGTTGATTCAATTACGGCTGGGGGGGTGGACCGCCTGGGCCACCGGGTTTGCCCCCACCATGAGGAGGCTTGCCGCCTGGCCCACCAGGCTTGGGACGACCCGGGCCTCCGCCGAAATCGGGAACTTCTTCACCCGCATCACGGGCTGCCTTGATTTCCGCAGGATCGAGGCGGCCATTGGCATTGGCATCATACTTTTTGAGGAGTTCCTCGCGCTTGGCCTTCATGGCATCCCGCATCGTTTTACGTTCGGCATCGGAGAGTTCACCATCGCCGTCCGCGTCGAATTTTTCGAGTACTTTTGCTTTACGCTCTTCCCGCATCGCCTCGCGTTCTTCTTTGGAGAGTTTACCGTCGCCATCTTTGTCGAATTTCGCGAGCACTTCGGCTGGCACCTCACGCGGCGGGCCCGGTGCACGTTTCGGTTTTTCCTCAGCGGAAATTAAAGTGCAGGCGCCGAAAAGTGCGCCGCAGGTCATCAATTCAATTGTTTTCATTGTTGTTGGTGGGTTGGAGATTCCAAAAATTTAAGAACCTCAACTGACCATCGAACCCGGATCCTGAAAATTGGTTGCGCTTCATTTTCTGCAATGAAATTACTTTCTTTCCTTATAAAACAGCTCTCTTCGGAGAAAGATCCTTCACTTAGAAATCCTCGTTGAGGTGAAATAGGACCCTGCGGTTCACTCTGAAATCATCGCTTTAAGATCTTCCATGCTCCAGCCTGCGGCTTCCCCTACCCCGTTTTCGTCATCAATGGCAGTGGCCAACTCGCGCTTTTTGGCCTGAAGTCTGACCACTTTTTCTTCGACGGTGCCGCGGGTGAGGAGGCGGTAAACGGTGACCGGACGGACCTGGCCGATGCGGTGGGCACGGTCGGTGGCCTGGGCCTCTGCTGCGGGATTCCACCAAGGATCGAAGTGGACGACGATGTCGGCGGCGGTCAGGTTCAGCCCGTAGCCGCCGGCCTTCAGACTGATCAGGAAAACCGGAGGGCCGTCGGGTTGCTGGAACTTATCCACAAGTTGTTGACGGTTCCGGGATTGTCCATCGAGCCTCAAACTATCCCACCCTCGCTCAGCAATACATTTCTCGATTTCCCGTAATTGCATCTGAAACTGACTGAAAATCAACATTCTGTGATTTCCACCGATCGCTTCTTCTATCAATTCCAACAAGCGTTGGAGCTTCGCCGATCTCTTAGGAATCAACAGTTGATTGAAACGTTCATTTCCAAGAAGCGCGAGGTCACAACAAGTCTGTCTTAAGCGCAGGAGTGCGGTGAGCATTTGCATGCGGGCGGCACCTTTATTACCGGAATCCGCGATGGCATCGACGCGCTTTTGGCCCTCGATGAGGAATTGTTTATAGACCGCTTGTTGGTCGGGCGAGAGATCGCAGAATTCATCAATGAAGAGTTTGGAAGGTAGCTCGGGAGCGACCTGCTCTTTGGTTCTGCGCAGGAGGAAGGGTGAGGTCTTGAGCCGCAGCCGCTCAATGACCCCGGCTGAGGTTTCGGGACTGGCGAGGGGGAGTTCGTAACGCTCTTTGAAATCTTCCC
>JBBRIB010000434.1:0-2736 GCA_038221745.1 Verrucomicrobiales bacterium | reverse complement strand
CCAGCTTGGCAAATTGAGGTGAACCTGCCACGTTGGCCCGCTCCCCGATCATCAGGAAGCGCTTTTCCGCGGTGTGGTTGTAGGCATCAGTGCCGGAAAGGCGGAGAGCGTGGGGAATGGTGGTCATGATTTTTAGAAGAGTTTAGCGGCCTTTGCGTCTTTGCGGTGAATCTTACCGAATAACCGGGATTTCCCTTGGAGCATAGTTTGCCACCGCTTTAGCGATGGCGGCGACGTGTTCCGGGGTATTGCCACAACAGCCACCCGCCAGATTGAGCAAGCCCGCTTTGGCGAACTCTGACATATAATCAAACATATGGTTCGGCTCAAGGTCAAAACCGGTGGGGGCGAGGGGATTGGGCAGGCCGGCGTTGGGATAGCAGGAGACACAGGCGCAGGCACAGGCAGAGAGTTCTTCCAAGTGCGGGCGCATCAAATCCGGGCCGAGCGAACAATTCAATCCGATGGCCAGCGGCTTCACGTGGGCGAATGCATTCCACAGCGCTTCGACTTTCTGCGCGGAGATCATGGTTTCCCCACCCAGCCCCACGGCTGCGGAGACGATGACGGGGAGGCGATGGTTTTTTTCCTCAAAGATTTCCTGGATGGCCACCACGGCGGCTTTGGCGTTGAGGGAATCGAAAATGGTTTCCACCATGAGAATATCACAGCCGCCTTCGATGAGGGCCAACACTTGATGGCGGTAAGCGGCGAGCACTTGATCAAAGGTCACCACGCGGAAGCCTGAATCATTGGCATCCGGCGAGTTGCTGAGAGAAACCGTTAGAGGACCGATGGCCCCGGCGACGTAGCGCTTGCGGCCGGTGTCGGTGCCGATGTCATCCGCCCACTTGCGGCAGAGCCGTGAGGACTCGACATTCATTTCCCACGCGAGGTCGTTGAGGAAGGAATCTTCTAAAATTTTCTGGAAGAACTCAGGATCCTTGCGACCGCCCTTTTCGCGGGGATCTTCGACGAAGAATTCACTCTGGGCGATGCCGGTGGCGGAGAAGGTGTTGGTTTCACAGATGTCCGATCCCGCTTCGTAGAAACATTTGTGGATATCCGCGATGGTGTCTGGCTGGGTGATGGAAAGAATATCGCCATTGTTGAGCAGATCCTTCTCATTGTCCGCATAGCGCTTTCCGCGGGCATCCGCCTCGCTGAGGCCGTAGGTGCGGATCGTCGTTCCCATCGCCCCATCAAGGACGAAGATTCGTTCGGCGAGGGCGCTTTGGAGTTCAGCAGTGGCATCGGGCTGGGGCATGGCTGGAGACTATAAGGAATCCCGAGCTTTTCAAGAAACAAATCTTCATATCTGGATATGATGATGGGAAAGTTTTCCACGCTTGCTCATCCTTGCGAAACGCCGAAATCCTCCTAGGCTGAGGTCTTTCCACATGAAACCCTTGAAGATTTTTTCTGATACGCCCCTGAGTGATTTCTTGAAAACCCAGCTCCAGGAAGGTGCTGCGCCCGATGAGATTCTTTTTTCCAAGACTTCGGCGGCCTCCATTTTGGCCAAGGCTGAGGCGGATCCTGCTTTTTCGCTGGCAGATATCGCCTTCGGGCAGCCAGATTTGGAAAGCATTGAAAAGTCTGATCGTCTGAAATGGGTGCACGTCAGTTCGGCTGGATTCACCCGTTACGATACGCCGGAGTTTCGGGTCTTAGCGGCGGCGAGGGGACTGGTGGTGAGCAATAGTTCCAGCGTGTATGCCGCCCCCTGTGCCGAACATGTTTTCTCCTTCATGCTCGGCCAATCAAGGGGTTTGCCGCAATGCCTCGCGAGCCATGCTGCCAACGGAGCACCCGGGTGGCACCGGTTGCGCCAAAGTTCCGTTTCCTTGCGCGGGCAAAGCGTAGTCATTCTTGGCTTCGGAGCGATCGCGCGGGAGTTGATGAAACTTCTCGGCCCATTTGAAATGCAGCTCACCGCGATGCGCCGCAGCCCGCGCGGCGATGAGGGGATTCCAACCGTCAAACCGGCGGATCTATCAGGTGCGCTGGCCACTGCGGATCATGTGATCAACATTTTGCCGGATAATCCCGCTTCACGCGGGTTGATCGATGATTCGTTCCTTGCAAGTATGAAAGCCGGCGCGGTTTTCTATAACATCGGGCGTGGCACGACGGTGAACCAGAGTGCCTTGTTGGACAGTTTGCGCTCGGGTCATCTCGCCGCTGCTTGGCTTGACGTGACCGAACCAGAACCCTTGCCTGCCGATCATCCTTTGCGGGCTGAGCCAAATTGTTTCATCACGCCCCACACGGCAGGTGGCCACCGCAACGAAGAGGGCAGCCTCATCCGCCATTTTCTAGCAAATCTGGCAGCGTTCCGCCAAGGGCTGCCACTTGCGGACCGGATCATGTGATCGCTCGAACAAGCGGGCGTTCCAGCGAGTGCTTACTTGTCGTTCGAGCGGCCGGTGTAGGAGTTGTCCTCGGTCTTGACGGTGATGCGCTCGCCGACGTTGATGAACAGCGGAACCTGCACGATGAGGCCGGTTTCCATAACGGCGGGTTTGTAAACATTGTTGGCGGAATCGCCCTTCACGCCTTCGGAAGATTCGGCCACGGTCATGACCATGGAGAGTGGAAGATCCACTGCGACGACGATGCCATCGGCGACCATCAAGTTATAGATCTGGCCCTCGATGAGGTAGTTTTTCACGCCTTCGATGAGGTCTTCATAAACGACGGCATCTTCGTAGGTGGTTGGATCCAGGAAATGGT
>JBBRIB010000433.1:0-2793 GCA_038221745.1 Verrucomicrobiales bacterium | reverse complement strand
ATTACAGCCCGATACGTGTAGGCTGTAATTTACTTTCAATCATTTTTGTCCAAACAACAATAGATTTCGAATTCCATTTAGAAACATTATTGAAGTGATTTTGCGAGAGCTTCGGCTTCTTCTGTGTTGATGCGGGTGGCGATGCGTGAGGCGATGGAGCTGAGGCTTTTTTTCTTGTCCGCGTCAGCGGTGGAAGATGCCTCTGCGCATAGGGCACGGAGATCATCGAGAGAGGCGGTGAAGTAGAGGGATTTCATCGCTTCCTTGGCGGCCGCGTCATCGGAGCCTTTGAGAATACTTATAAGAACCATGCCGATTTCAGGTAAAGGACGGGTGACGATGGCCTTGAGGGCGAGGATTTTATCCGGGCTGGAAGCGCCCTTGAGCATGGCGAGCAAGGTGGCTTCGGCATCCGGGAATTTCACGGTGGCGATGGCTGCGGATGCGGCTTGGTTCGCCCAAGGCTCACGGGCACCCACCGCTTGAAGGAGGGCGGCGAAGGAAGCCTTGGTGGGGATTTGGCCAAGGGCGGAAATGGCGGCGATTCTTTCCGTTTCATCCGCCGAGGTGATCTGGCTGAGAGCGATTTTCTCGGCCGCATCGGTGGGCTTGAGAGTGTGGATGTTCGCAAGAACGATGAGCCGATCTTCGAGGGGCATTTGTGAGATGTTTTGCGATAGACTCGCTGTGAGGCTTGGCAGAGCAGCGCGGATGCCTGCGGCGATGGCCTCGTGGCGGAGGTTATAGTCCGGGCTTTTCAATGCGCCTTCGATGATCGCGGGCTTGGCATCTGCCGGAGCAGTCTTCATCAGGGTGAGAAACGCGGCGGTCTTGACGGTTTCAGAGCTGGAGATCTGATAGATCTGCATCGTGCTTTTGGCATCCTCGGGGGTAGCGAGGAGCACCGACATTTCTATATCCGGCTTAAGGGTTGGACTGACCATGGAGCTGGCGTGTGCCTTGAGAAGTGTCTCTGTGGCAGGTGCTCCACCGATTTTGGCGATCGCTTGCAAGGCTGCTTTGGCAATTGCGGGATCCTTGTTGATCACCAAAGGGGCAAGCGCGGAGACGGATGAAGCGGATTTTTGCGAGGCAAGCGAATTGGCGAGGGCGATGAGTTCGCGCTTATCCTGCGTCTTGGCAAGAGCCGCTTCAAGTGCTGCTGCGGCTTTTGGATCATTGATGGATTCAAGTGCCGTTCGGGCTTCCTCCTTAAGCAATGCATTCGCACCCGAGAGCAGAGGGATGAGGGCGGCGACGGCTTCTCCGTCACCGATGCGGCCAAGTGCGCGGAGGAGATATTTTTTTGCTTCCAACGGAGTATCGTTGGACTGGATGGCAAGGACGATGAGTTTACCAACCGCTGCGGAATCACCGGCCTCGGGCGCGGTGGCTTTATCGATGAGTCCATTGAGCTCGATGCGGGCGGCGTATTGCGCTTCACCTGAAGGGTTGGTGAACTTGGCCGCGACGGTACTGAGGGCGGCGGAATCCAAGGCGAAGGCCGGCATGACAAGACCTGCGGCGAGAAGAAGAGCGGGGAAAATTTTCACAATCGTGCGTTATTGGAGTTAGATCGGGAGTGCATAGCCGGCGCGGCGAGGGCGATCCATCATGCGGGTGGCGACGGGATCTCCGATGATTTCCTGGGCGACGGGATCCCATTTCACCGGGCGGCCAAGGAGCTGGGCGATGCCGCTGAGGAGGCAGATGGTGCCGGTGCGGTGGCCGATGCCGACGTGGCAGATGGGTTGCTTGCGGGTTTTGATGGAGTTGAGCCAATCGGCGCGGTGGTCATTGGAATCATGGAGGTGGGCATCGCTCGATTTCAGAATCATGCCTTTGAGCTCTTGGGGGGTGGTCTCGAATTTATCATCACGTCCCACGAGCACTTCCCCTTTATCACCGATGAAGCGAATCATCGCACCTTTGGAATCACCATCGCGGATGACTTTGGGGCCTTTGGAGTAGGTGTGGTATTGATTGGGGCCATCAAAGCCTTTCGGGACAAAAAGCTCGGGGCCGGATTCGTCCATGCCGAGCGCCCAGTGCACGATATCGAAATGGTGGGCACCCCAGTCGCCATTTTTGCGTGAGCCGAATTCCCAGAAACGCCGCCAGCCTCCGCCATAGTCGCCCTTTACGCGTTGCTCGTTGTAAGGTTCCCAAGCTACGGGCCCCAGCCAGCGATCATAGTCCAGATAGTCTGGCACGGGTTCTTCTGGAAATTGAGTGGGTTCCGCGAATTCGCCCAAGCGGCAAACGACGGTGTGGACGGTGCCGATGTAGCCGTTGCGCACCAGTTCGGCGGCTTTGCGGAAGGAACGGTTGGACCGTTGTTGCGAGCCGACCTGGACGATGCGGCCATGGCGTTCTGCGGTGGCGCACATTGCTTTGCCTTCGGCGATGGTGAGAGTCATCGGCTTTTCCACAAAGACATCCTTGCCGTGGCGCATTGCATCAATGGAAATGGCAGCATGCCAATGATCGGGAGTGGTGACCATCACGGCATCCAGGTCCGTACGGGCACAAAGTTCGCCGGAATCGCTGTAGGAATCGCAGGTAATGCCCTTGGATTTGGCATCACCCATGGCCTTATCGAGCTTTTGCTTGTTTACGTCACAGAGGGCGATGAGCTGCACACTTTTCTGAGTGAGGCAGAAGCCGCGATGGCCGTCGGAAATCAGGCCGTTGCCGACGATGCCGATATTGATGCGGCTGTTGGGGCCGGTTTCACCTGCGCGCCCGAGAACTCTGGACGAAAGGATCATGGGCGCTGAGTATGCAAACGCG
>JBBRIB010000432.1:0-2799 GCA_038221745.1 Verrucomicrobiales bacterium | reverse complement strand
CCTTTCCTATTGCGCGAACTTACACAAAGAGCAACTACCAAACTTTGGTGCGGCCGCATCAAAGTTTGGTAAGCGTGGGAGGTGTCTGTGGAACCGCGCCAATCCACGGGATCAGGGTGTGGCATTCATGAAATCCGTGCGGTATCTCAGCAGGCATCCCACGCCGCCGTGGTGGTTCAGCAGTTCATCGCCCTCGCAGACCTCGATGGGGATTTGCTGAAAAGTGGCCGCCTTCACGAATTCCTCACGTTCACGAACGGGTAGCTCTTCCGAGATCACCAGCTCGGAAGCTGCGGAAAGTCCGAGTGCCTCTCGAGTGGCCTCCATACCCACGCAGGCGAGGCCACCCCGAAGGAATTGTTCGTGGAGGCGTTGCACGGTGTTTTGCGATTCGTGCTGCTCCACCTCAATGAAGGCGTGGATCGCTTGCTCCAAGACGATTGAATAGTCATTTCCGTTAGGGGACTGGTGGACCGTATCGGACACCCGCGCATCGATGTCCTTAGGCAAGGCACTTCGAAGAGCGCTCACGTGGCGTGGATGGCCTGCGAGAATCAGATGATTGTGCCCCCGCTTGGCCATGAGATTGCTGATCATTTCCGCTTGGTCCCGCATGAAGCGGCGGTCATTTTCGCGTTTTGATTGATGGTAATGCTCGCGCGTCCACTCGCGGCCCACTCGTTGGCGAATCTCAGGGCGGGTGGCGAGGATCTCTTCACTCACCGAACCGAGCGTAATCTCGAAGATCCTTGAACTTTCCTCCGTGCAGAAGGCGACCACAAAGCGGTGGAAGCGGTCTTTCAATTGCACCAACGGAAAAATCGCTGGCAGTGAATCCACATGAAAATAATTCTCCAAAGTGGCACTGAACGGCATCACGGTGAGAAGGGGCGAGGTGCCGGCCCTGGCAAAGATGGCGAGGCTTTTGATCGAATCCGGCCACGTTTGGCGTAGGACGGAATCCACTTGCGCACGCGCGGTATCGAAAAAGGCACGTTGGTCTGGCTTCACTACGATTCTGGCCGAAACCGCCCATTGCGCGAACTTGGCGCGCAGGGCGTCTTGATGTTGATAGAGATCTAGGAAGACACTCAAGACGGGAGCATCTGTCTCCGGGAGAGTCGCAAGAGTGGTGAGGTGCTGATGAAGAACTTGGATTTCCTGAAGTGTCGGCAGAATGGTGGGATCTGAAGTCATCTTGCCAAATTACCCGGTTTCTTCACTCTGACGAATGGAAAGCCAATGGGATTTTCCAGCGCCAGCGGCTCTGGCCCTGCGATGAATGATATGACCGTGCCTAAGGAGAGTTTGTCTCGAATGACGGGCACATCGTGCGAAATCCGTGAGTTGCCTCTAATGGTCGAGTGGAATCAAGGATTCACATTGGTCACGCTTGGCGGATTGATCGGCGAAGGGGGTAACGCCAGGAACCGCTCTGTAGTGGGGCTACCCGTCGTGGGGCCGATGGGTCCTTTGCCCGGGAATTCCAAGGGATTCGGGATCGCGGCGACACTGTCCGGCAGGACCGACTCGGCAGCTTTTGCATTCTTGGAACTCTTGGCACTCTTCGCGCTGTAATCACCATCACCACCATTCGCCTCATACCTTGCCAGCAAGGATTGTACACCAGCGAGCGCTTCTGGCGCTGTCGCAATGGCGCACTGGGAAATCAGCCGCATCATTTCGGGAGCCACGATGATCGAGGATTCCACGATTGAAACAACCATTTCTACATCGGCATCGCTTGCGTTGATTGCCGTTTTGACGATTTCACAGGAACAGCCGGGATTGGCCTGGATCTCGGTTTCCACCAATTCAAGCAGCTTGGAGTCATCAAGTTTGATGCGTTGTTCAAGTGAGAGCGAAATGCTCAGGCAGTTCGACTCCGGCTTGCCCGATTCACGGTAAACTGCGGAAATGATGGCGAGATCGGTTTCCACGCCCTCAGTTGGAACTGAGAAAGCACCCGTCGCGATCTGGCGGAAAGGTGAAGGTTTTTGCAAAACAGCGAGATCAACCACGGCAGCAACCGGACGGCCTTTCCGGAGTCGGGTTTCCAGTGTCATCGAATCCTGCAATGTGTAAACCGCCTGTCCCTCCGCTGGCAATCCCTGAGCCTTGTCCGTGATGGGCGGTTCTCCTAGAGAAAGCGAGGTGGCTGCACGCGGCGCGTCCGCTTGCTGACCTTCAGGAATGCCCACGAAATTTTCGGAGTAGTTCTGCGCCACCAGCGGAGTGGCGAGGCTCAGAAGAATGTAAGGAATTGTGTAGGGTAGCGCTTTCATGGGTGACGAATTACCCAATTAGAACATCAACCTTGAAAGTTAACAATCCTTTATTTTAAAACTTTCCTTACGTCTTCACGTATTTTTTAAAATTTAGTTTGCCCGGAAAAGGGGATAGCCCTGCTTTTGGCCCCAAGAGTATTTCCTGAAAGCAGGAAGATGGTAAATCTACCCAGAATCAATGCGCTGCGAGCCACAGACCTATCCCGCACAACCGAAAAAATGGCGTTTTTCCACCATTTCACTCACTCCGGACGGCACCATGGACTTCCAACTTTCATCGCCTGCCGCGATCCGGTTGAGCACATCTCGTGAGAAGATCGAAAGATACTCTGGATTGAAATTGTCCAGTGCTACGAAGCTACCTCGATCGGCTAGATAGCCATAGAGTTTTTTCAATTCCGGCGAAACCTCGAGATTCTCCACAGTGGTTAGATTTCCGGTCCCCGCATCTTTCAGAGGATAAACATAGAGCTTGAGGTCATTTTTGAACAAGCGCCCGAAAGACTCGAGA
>JBBRIB010000431.1:0-2810 GCA_038221745.1 Verrucomicrobiales bacterium | reverse complement strand
TTGCTATCAAAGCAATGGCGGAAATCGGCATGGATATCAGCCACCATCATTCCAAGCACCTTGACGAATTTCTAGCAGACGAAGTTGAAACCGTCATCACCGTTTGTGGGAATGCGGACCAAGTTTGCCCGATTTTCCCCGGCCAGATGAACCGCCATCACTGGGGCTTCGATGATCCGGCTCACGCCACGGGCAGCGAGGAGGAACAAATGGCCGTCTTCCGCCGCGTGCGGGATGAGATTTCGCGGGTTTTCCTCGCCTATGCAACAGGAAGGCTGGACCAGCGAAAGCAGGCTCGTTGAAAAAATCGAGGCCGGACCAAGCCTTCTTTGGCCAGCTGTTGCATTACCCAAGAAAACGCCGAGAAAAGCGGCAACAGGACAAGATGGAGTGGTTGATTCGTCAGACTCTGCTGGTTTCCAATCTTTGGTCTCTGGCCTCTCACAAACTCCGATACCTCAGAACGATCAGCCGGACCCCGCACGCTTGGCAGATTTTCTCCCTTGGTGTTGTGGGGATTCCGTTTCAAGGTAGCACCGCAATGGATGCCGGGCTTTCAGCGGCGGAGCTGCTCCGCTACTCGCGACATTTGATCATTCCACAAGTGGGGATGGAGGGCCAACTGCGCCTGAAAAACGCAGCGGTCCTGTTGATCGGGACGGGGGCGCTGGGATCGCCTGCGGCACTTTATCTGGCGGCGGCGGGGGTGGGCAGGCTGGGCTTGGTGGATCCGGATGTGGTGGATGTTTCCAATCTCCAAAGGCAGATCCTTCACGGTGAATCATGGCAGGGAAAACCGAAACTGAACAGTGCGGCGGCGAGATTGAGAGAGACCAATCCACATTGTGCGATCGAGTGCCATGCGGTCCGTTTCTCTCCGGCAAACGCGCTGAAGATCGCGGCGGGCTACGATGTGATCGTGGATGGTTCTGATAATTTCCCCACCCGCTTTCTCACGAACGACACTGGGTTTTTCCTGCGCAAGCCGCTGGTCTATGGGGCGATTCACCGCTTCGAAGGGCAGACGGCGGTCTTTGCGCCGCATTTGGGCGGGCCGTGCTATCGGTGTTTGTTGCCGAAAATGCCGCCCGCCGGGAGTGTGCCATCTTGCCAAGAGGCGGGGGTGCTGGGTGTCTTGCCTGGCATCATCGGCTCCTTGCAGGCGATGGAGGCGATCAAGCTGATTCTGGGCATCGGTGAGGTTCCTTTGGGCAAGCTCACCGTTTATGATGCGTTGGGCAGCCGCTTCCGCAGCTTGACTTTGGGCCGGGATGTTTGTTGCCGTTTGTGCGGAGATGCTCCTGAGATATTCTCCGTTTCAAACACCGAGACTGAGGCAACAAGCGATTGTAATTTATCTAACAAATTTATGGATTCCATCACCACGACCGAATTACGCGAAATCCTCGCCGGGGATTTCCAAGGCCTGCTCATTGATGTGCGAGAGCCGGACGAATATGCCATCGCGCACATCGAGCAAGCCCGCTTGATTCCTTTGAAGACGCTGCCGGACCAGTTGGAGACTTTGCCGCGAGACCGGGAAATCCTTATCCATTGCAAATCCGGCGGGCGCTCCGGGCGGGCGGTGGAGTATTTATTGGAAAATGGATTCACCCGCGTGAAAAACGTCGCAGGAGGGATGGATGCCTGGCTGGCCGAAAGTTAGATCCACGTTTTCACCATCGGCCACGAGGGTGATGCCTGGCGCTTTGCGGAAATGGCCGATATGCTGGCAAGTGACTTTGCTGGAGGTGAAGTGCATGAGGGTGCTTTCGAGATCCTCGGGCGTGATGGCGAACAGATAGCCGTAAGTCGGCTCGGTAAGCAGCCACTTGGTGATGGCCGAGTCCGAAGGGCAGGGCAGGTGCCCGAGATCGAAGGTGGCACCGAGGGCGGAGTATTCACAAAGTGCGGCCAAAGTGGCGATGAGCCCGCCTTTGCCAATTTTCATTCCCGCGCAGCAGAGGCCTTTCTCAGCTAGAGAAGGGATCAACTCGAGATTCGAACGCAAGCGCTGCGGGCTGGTGGAGGTGCTGGCGTCCCAGACATTTTGCCCTTCACGGTAGCTGCCTTTCATATCGATGACGATGGCAAGCAAATCCCCGGGCTGCGCATTATTACGGTGGATCATGTGATCACCCGCCAAGCCATTAATCGTTACGGTCAGCCCTTCTGATCCTGAAAGAATCTCGCTGCCGATTGGGACTCCGTAGGCACAGGACGCGGCTTGGATTCCATCCCAGGTGCCAGCGGGAAGCTCTTCGGCAAACGTCCAAGTCAGATGGAAGATCGCCGTCGCCCGCCCGCCGGCGGCGGCGATGTTCGATAGATTGATGACGACGGCGAAGTAGCCCGCAAACCAAGGATCCTGTTCGACAAAATCCTGGGGGACCATCTCGGAGGATTCCAGAAGTTGGCCATGGCCGTTGGAACTGTTGAGCGTGAGGCTCCCGTCACAGAAGCTGTTAGAACTGTCAGAAATCGATTGCACCTCCACGCCCCGATGGATCATCGGTTTGAGCGAGAGGGCGGTGAGGGGGATGAGGATTTCAGCCAGATCGGCGAGGGTCTCCATGGCTGCCGCTGCTAAGATCAAAGTATGCCAAGTTTCATAAAAAGTTAGGGACCTTCCAAAAAAGGGCTTGATGGGTGTTCGCTGGGATTTTCCGGGAGTTTGTTGTGGAAATTCGGGTTCGCGAGTTTCCTTGTTGCGGTGGGTCGGTGGGCTGTGGCTTGATCTGCGGGGTGAAGGTTTATCTCGATTTGATGCGTGACGTGCTGGAGAACGGCGAGCAACGCTCGGACCGCAC
>JBBRIB010000430.1:0-2810 GCA_038221745.1 Verrucomicrobiales bacterium | reverse complement strand
GGAATCCGGGCTATCGGGGCCGGGACGACTGCACGACCTGTGCGTGACTTTGGAGGCTGCCACTCCTGGAGAAATCAAAGCTCGCGGGGCAGGGTTGCAGATTCGTGCGGGCGTGGCTCGAAGTCCGTTTGGGAGTTGCCTCATCGGACAAACCGCTCGCGGGATTTGCCATCTTTCGTTTTTCGATGGAGACGAGCGTGAGGCTGCATTCGCCGAGATGCGCGATGATTGGCCGTTGGCAAGCATCGTCCATGATGATGAAAATGCCGCGCAGCTTGCCTCGCAGATTTTTACCCAGGCAGCCTCCCATGTCCCCTTGCAGCTCTTCGTCAAAGGCACGGCCTTCCAACTCCGAGTCTGGCGCACTCTCTTGAAAATCCAGCCCGGCACCTTGGTCAGCTACGGCGCACTCGCCGCAGCCTCTGGCAATCCCAAGGCCTCCCGCGCCACCGGCACGGCTGTCGGACGCAACGCTCTTTCCTTCCTCATCCCCTGCCATCGGGTGATCCGTGAGACGGGAATCTCGGGGAATTACCGCTGGGGCGTTGTTAGAAAACGCGCCATTCTCGCATGGGAAAACGGCAGAAGGGACCACGAACACGATTCCTCAGGCGAGTGAGCCTTGCATACATGCGAGGAGGTTGTTACACCGCTCAGGCCAAATGCATCTTCTCGCGGAAAATCTCATCTCGCCCGTCGTCCTTTGTTTTGTGTTGGGAATCGTGGCGCGTTGGATCAAAAGCGACCTGTCCGTGCCGGAACAAATCTATCAAGGGCTTTCCATCTATCTTCTGTTGGCGATTGGCCTGAAGGGCGGTTCCGCCCTCGCCTCCACTCCCATCAATGAAGTCATCGTCCCCGGCATGCTGACCTTGGCTCTCGGAGTGATCACGCCCATTTCCGCTTACTTTCTAATGAGGCGGATTGGTAAACTCGGTATCGAGGATGCCGCTGCGGTGGCAGCTCACTATGGTTCGGTTTCCGTAGTCACCTTTCTTGCCGCCGGCGAAGCCGTCAAACGAGCCGGCATGGCCCCGGAAGGATTTCTGCCAGCGCTGGTGGCGGTGCTGGAAGTGCCGGGCATCATCATCGCCCTCCTCTTCGCCAACAACAGCGGCGGCCAGAAAGGCGGCTGGAAGCGCGCGCTCCACGAGGTGGCCACCGGCAAAAGCATCGTCCTGTTAGGCGGAGGCCTGATCATAGGAGCACTCTGCGGGCCGCAAAAACTGGTGGATGTGCAACCGTTTTTCGCCGCCGCATTTAAAGGGGCGCTCTGCATCTTCATGATTGAACTGGGCCTTTCCGCAGGCAAGCGCCTGCGCGATGCAGGGCGGGCGGGTGTCCGGCTGCTGGCATTGGGATGCGTGATTCCTGTCTTGCATGGTGCCCTCGGGGTCTTCGGTGCGACCCTCATCGGAATGTCCACCGGCGGCGCCGCCGTCCTCGGTGCGATGGCTGGCAGCGCCTCCTACATCGCCGCACCCGCTGCCGTACGTGTGGCCCTGCCCAAGGCCAATCCCTCGTTCTACCTCACCCTCGCACTCGGCATTACCTTTCCCTTTAATCTTGCCTTGGGCATCCCGCTCTATCAGAAACTCTCCATCCTCTTCGCAAAATGGCTTTAAAAATCCACCTCCGCAAAGTCACCGTCATCGCCGAGCGCATCCTCCGTGAAGATTTGATCAAACTTCTCAAAAAACACGGAGCCACCGGCTGGACGCTAGGCACCGTCGAGGGCGAAGGCTCGCGCGGCATCCGCGCTTCGGAATGGGAAGGCAGCAATGTGCAGATTGACACCCTCGTAAAGCCAGAAGTGGCGGATGCCATCATGGAGGAAATAGGCGGTAAATACTTCGAGGATTGGTCCGTCATTGTTTATTCTGCCGATGTCGAAGTGATGCGAGGCGATAAATACTCGGGGTGATGGAAATTTAATTTCATCGCAGTCTTGATCTTGCCGCATTCCTTGCGGACTCTTGAGGCGTGCTCGAACATCGCCCAACTGTGTCCCATTCCAACCCACCTCCCAGCAGGGATCAAATCGCCGCGCTGGATGCCTTTGACGGGCTGGACATGGAGCACATCTCACTCGTCACTTCCGGGAGTCAAGCGGAGGCCGCATTCGAGCACCTCGCACATGCGGGCGAAGTAGGCTTCGATACGGAATCCAGACCCACCTTCCGCAAGGGCGAGAAATCCGAAGGCCCACACGTCCTGCAGTTTTCCACCATCCACCATGCTTACGTTTTCCAAGCGCATGTGGAGGAATGCCAACCCGTGATTGCCAAATTGTTAGAATCCGCAGCCATTCAAAAAATCGGTTTCGGCTTGCGTGGCGATCTCGGCCAGATCTGGGAGCGCTTCCGCATCCGACCTAATTCGATTGTGGATCTCGATCATTCCTTTAAACGTCTCGGCTACCGCAACCCGATCGGCGCGAAATCCGCCATCGCCATTTTATTCGAGCGCCGCTTGCAGAAATCCAAGCGCATCACCACCACCAATTGGTCCAACCGTGTCCTAACCGAAGAGCAGCTCATCTACGCCGCGAACGATGCCTACGCCGCTATCCTCGTCCACCACGCTCTTAAGCAAAACGGTTAGTGGCGGGCTGTTTCCGCTTTATCCTGTGGTTGCCAAATCTTGCGCTAGGCCCTCTCGGGAGCATTTATACTGCCGCGCATCAGGATTTGTGATTCGCGAAGAACTGAAAGTTCAGGGCTAATAGGCTTTTAAGTTCGGGTTTGAGCTTTTCTTCAAAATCGTCCAGGCAACGGTCGATGGCGGCGCGGAATCCGCTGAAATCCCTG
>JBBRIB010000429.1:0-2837 GCA_038221745.1 Verrucomicrobiales bacterium | reverse complement strand
TTCAGATTTGAGATCACGGGCTGAGTGTCCGCGCCAACGCGATCGCACTCAGCAATGCCTTCGCCTTGTTCACCGTCTCCACATACTCATACGTGGGATCGGAATCCGCAACCACACCCGCACCGGCCTGCACGTAAGCCTTGCCGTTTTTCAACAGACAGGTCCGCAGCGTGATGCAGGAATCGTGTGAACCATCAAACCCGAAATACCCAACTGCTCCGGCGTAGGCGCAGCGCTTGTTTTTCTCCAGTGAATTGATGATCTGCATCGCCCGGATCTTGGGTGCCCCACTGACGGTTCCGGCGGGAAACGTCGCCCGCAGCACATCATAGGCACTGTGCGAGGGATCGAGCTCGCCCGAGACGTTGGAAACAATATGCATCACATGGCTATATCTCTCCACGATCATGAAATCATCCACCTTCACCTTACCATGTTTTGCAATCCGCCCCACGTCATTGCGCGCGAGATCCACTAACATCAGATGCTCCGCACACTCCTTCGGGTCCTTCATGAGATCCGCGGCCAAAGCATCGTCATCTTCCAGAGTTTTTCCTCGCGGCCGCGTCCCAGCGATGGGGCGAATGTCGATGCGCCCGTTGATCGACCGCACATGCACTTCCGGAGAACTCCCGACCAGCGCGAAATCTCCCAGCTCCAAAATGAACATATAAGGCGAAGGATTCACAAACCGCAGCGCGCGATAGAGATCCACCGGCGGTTGGTCGAAATCCGTCTCGAACCGTTGACTTGGCACGAATTGGAAAATGTCACCCGCCGCGATGAACTCCTTACCCGCTAGAACCATCGCTTCGTATTCCGCATGCGTCGTGTTGCTCGTCGCCAATGCCGGAGTGATTTTCTCCAGTCCGTTCAGCGCCGGCACATGGAACGGCCGGTTTAATATTTCCACCATCGCTGCGATCCGACCTCGTGCCGCCGCATAAGCCTCCTCATGCGTCGGAAACTCATCAATGAATGCATTCGCTATCACCTGCAGGCGCCGCAATCGGTGGTCAAAAACCAACAACGTGTCCGCCAGCATGAACATTGCGTCCGGAATCCCCAATGCATCCGGTGGCGGAGCCCCCAGCGTCGGCTCGAACTGCCTCACCGCATCATAAGAAAGATACCCCACCATCCCGCCGGAAAACTGCGGCAGCGCCCCGTGCGTCACCGGCTTATAGGCCGCCATCTCGCGCTCCAGCGCCGCCAGAACATCGTCCTCCGCCGTAAATGTACGCACCTTCGAGCCCTCGCGGATCGTGATCTCCTTCTCCCGCGCCTCGAAAACCAAACGCGGCCCGCTCCCGACGATTGACCACCGCCCGCCCTTTTCCGAGCTCTCCGCACTCTCCAGCAGGAACGAATGGCGATTATCCCGCAACTTCAGATAGGCGGACAACGGGGTCTCGAAATCCGCCGCGAGCTGGGTGTAAACGGGCACGACATTCCCCCGCCCCGCTAGCTCAGCGAAGATTTCCAAAGATGGCTCGACCGGAATAGAACTCACAACGCCGCGAAGCATGCCCGGGAAATCCGGCAGGGCAAGCCCGGACCGCCAACTTTCCTCCCCCGCCTCTTCTCCTTTCAAATGCCACGATATCGTTTGAAAACAATTCTTGGATTGGTGTCGCGATGCCCTTCTCTAGGCGCTCCAACTACTGACTTCATGCGCCACCATCTATTGCCATTCACCGCCGCCGTTTCCCTCACTAGCCTGACCGGACTCGTTTCCTGCAAACCGGGAAATGACAAATCCCATGTGCGCATCAGCCACTTTGACAACACCGTCCTCGTTGCTAACCGCCCGGAATTCAAACCCGTCGCGTTTGCGGACGGCCACCTCGTCAACCCTTGGGGCATCGCCCTGCGCCCCCCGGGTGCGGGCGGCCATAGTTGACAAGCAACGCGGGCAATGCCAGCACGTCGCTCTACATCGGTGACGTGAATGGCCAGCCAATCCATCAGGACGGCCTCAAGGTAGTTAGCATGGATGGACCACTCCTCTCTTACGAAGACGGAATCCCTGATATAACCGGCCAAGTCTATAATGCCGCCAGCGATGTCCCCGGGCAACCGGTCGAGTTCTTCATCAAGGGAAAAGCCAGCGACTTAACCAGCGGCAGCCCGGTGCCGCTGGGCGAGTCCTCGGGGCCGGCGAAATCCGTTTTTGTGACCACGGACGGCACCATCAATGCTTGGCGCGCAAAGACGGCGGAGAGCATGGACACCGCTATCATCGTGAAAGATTTTTCGGATCACGGAAAACATCAGGACAAAAACCTGCCCTATCTCGCCGCATTCACCGGTGTGGCGATGTCCGCCCTGCCCTTTTCCAAAGATGCCACCGGCCAACCCTTCGCGGATAACCGACTCTACGTGACCGATTTCCAGAACAAGCAAATCCTCACCTTCGACAACCGCTGGGAAAACATCAGCGATAAAATCCACTTCGAGCGCCCGGCTGGAATGCGCGAGGATTTCAGCCCGTATAACATCCAGTGGATTGGCGACAAACTCTTCGTCGTCTATGCCGTGGTGGATCTCGGCGCGGACGAAGCTGCTGTCAATAGTCCCGGCACTGGCAACGGCCACGTTGCCATCTATGACCGCGATGGCCACCTCATCCAGGAACTAGCAGACAGAGATCGCTTGAATTCGCCATGGGGCGTGGTGGTCGCGCCGACGGGTTTTGGTGATTTCGGTGGCGACATCCTCCTTGCTAACTTCGGTGATGGCAGCATCGCGGCGTTCAATGCAAAGACCGGGGATTTCCATGACTATTTGCAGGACAATGAAGGCAAGCAACTCAACATCGACGGCATCTGGGGCCT
>JBBRIB010000428.1:0-2839 GCA_038221745.1 Verrucomicrobiales bacterium | reverse complement strand
AGTTCTCCAGACCTTCGGGCTTGCGATGCGCTATCTGGAGATGTTCCTTGGTAAAAAAGTGGCGCTTGGTTACTGCGCGGCGTTCGGCACGCTGCTTCCCTCGAATCTCAAGAGGCAGTGCCAAACTCTGGGCAGGCTCTCCAGCCTCATCCTGGTGATGTTCGGCGGATTCGGCAACAACTTCATCTGGTACGTCGGGCTTAATATCAAGAACCGCAGCGGCTACGAATACCTCGATTCCCATCGCCGCCAGCCCGCAAATGGCATGGACCGCACCTCGACTGAAAATCCCATCGACGCGCCTGCTGAAGAAGTGGTGAAACAAGGGGGAATGGCATCGAACTCAAGCGATCTCCAAACGGATTGGGTTTCTCAATTTGGACGCTTCACATGGCGAACATCATCATCTTCAGCACGCTATGAGGCTATTATCTTATAGGACCTATTGCTTGATTCTCTGGAGCTTTCGCAGAATAAAAAAGACGAGGCCCGCCAATAGAGGTATTCCAACAACCGTGGCTACAATCACCCAGGCGGGAATGGGAATCGGGGCGATGAAATGCGTGGTCACTGGCTTCCGGATCGCTTGATCCAACGGAAAATCCCAGATCAAGGTTTTCCCTTCATTTTCAGTGCGGGCGGCGTTTGATTCCTTTGCGGCGAGTGGCAGGTGAATAATATAGACCAAGCGGTGATCGCGAAAACTGGAGGCGGGCATGAATCTCGATCCCGGGAGGGCGGCTCCCGGTGAGATGGTACGCTTGAGATTGATGCTACGGCCGCTTAGCTTGGCTTCCACCTTGCCTGCTAGACCACTGGCGGAAGAGGGGAGTTGATGCATAGGCCCTCCCGAGGAGACTTCTTTGAGATCGAGGGCAGAGTCAAAGGATGCCTTCACGCGGATGGTGAGCCGATCCTTGAGAGTGGTCACTTCATAGCTGGATGAATGGATCTCCTTGGTGGCTGCGAGAAGCTTTCCGAGCATCTTGCGGATACCATCCTCGCCACCTTGGAATTTTGCGGCGGCGGCAGGTAAAGTATAGGAGATGTCAACGCGGCCACTGCCATCGGCCGCGAGCCAGACTTCCTCGCGGCAATCAAGGCATGAGGTGAGAAAACAAGCGATAATCACCGTGATGGAACGGAGCCAGTTCATATCACATCCGTTGTTCCGCGCTGCGCATCAGTATATCTCCTATCTCGACGTGGGCGGGTGCCTCAAGAATCGTTAGAATGGCGTAGGCAACATCTTGGGGAGAGAGCATTTTCATCGCCGCCTTGGTTTGGACAAGTGCCTCTTCACGCCCGCGGAAGTATTGATCAAGCAGCGGGGTATCGACGAAGCCAGGGGAAACGCAGGCCACCTGAATCGGCGAATCAATGGATTTCAACTCGCAACGCAGGGCATCCGTAATGGCTCTCACTGCAAATTTGGTGGGTGCGTAGAATCCGCCACCGGGCGGCACGCGGTGGCCGCTCATGGAGGAAACATTGACGATCCTGCCGCCGCTGTTGGGGAAATGCTTGAGGGAGAGTTGGCAGCAGAGTGAAAGTGCCATTACGTTGACGCGCCACATTTCCTCCCAGTCGGTTGGATTTCCATCGACGATGCGGGAGAGATAGGCGACTCCGGCGCAGTTCACGAGAGCGTCGATTTTACCGAGGTTTTGAAAAATGCCTGCAATCTGATCGCGCTGGGTAAGGTCTGCGGCGATCGGGAAGACATTTTCGGAAAGGGTGGCAGGCCTGCGGGTGACCCCTAAAACATTCGCGCCACGCTCGATAAGGATTTCGCATAAAGCTTGCCCGATGCCGCTGGAGGCCCCGGTGACCAGCAGTGTCTTGCCTTTCAGAGAATTCATGGAGCGAGAGTGACAGGGGTGGAAAGTGCTGGCAATGCTTTGAACAACTGCTCGAGGTCCGGTAGATCGGATGACGAATGCGCTGGCTGGGCGGCCACGATTTTCCCTTGGTGGAAGAGGAAGGCTCCAGGCATTTGGAGGCCGTCGCCCGCGAGGTGGCCCACGCCGCAGCCTTTGAAGATCGAGAGTGCGGCGCGCCACCAGACTTGTGGGCCGAAGAGTTCAATGAAGCCACCCTTGCCGAGGCCGAAGGCACGGTAGAGTTCGCAGCGGGGATCCGCGATGCGGGTGACGCCGCTGCGCTCGCCGAGGTATTGGGTTTCCTTGCCGTTCTGCAGCATGTGGACGAGCACCAGCTCCGCTCCGTGCTGGCGCGCTTCTTTTTCAATAACTTCCAAGCCACGCAGGATCTGGCGGGTGAAGGTGCAGCCGAAGTGGCGGAGGAAAACCAATGCGAGTAGTCTGGAGTCCGAGGCTTCCGCCAGCGATTGGCCGTTGGAGAGTTGGTAGCTACCTGCGGCTTCGGAAATGGAATACGGCTCGTTGCGGGTGGGCGGCACCCCGGCATGGGCTTGCAGGCTGGCCCACAAGATTGCGAGAAAGGGTGGCCACCAGATGATGCTATCGAGGGCGAGCAACCAAAGGGCCCTGGTGGAGGGAGCCGGATGCTGGAGTTCAAGCACGAAGAAGCCGATGCCGACGCTGAACTTGATGATTCCCGCAAGCACGATTCCCCAGGAGTTTGTGGGATTTCTCGAACCGAAAAGGAAAGCGAGGCCCAGGATACCAATCGCGATTCCCACGACCCGCCAGAGAATCACGTGATTCGGGCGGGCGATGTGCAGCCAATCGAAACAACTGTAGGGCCAGAAATTTGCGACCACTGCGAAGAGGATGTGATAGACTGCGGCGCTGAGGAGAACCCAGCGCATCCAGCGCGGCGTTTCACAGTGGCCATTTATACAAGCGGGCATTGG
>JBBRIB010000427.1:0-2871 GCA_038221745.1 Verrucomicrobiales bacterium | reverse complement strand
TTCTGGGGCTTTGCTGAAAGGCACAGGATCTGATATTGCAGGAGACCGTGCTATCTCTCGACTGAAAAAATGTGATGATTTATTGCCATTTTCAAGATTTTCGTTCGATGACTGCCGCGATAGATCAACCCATTCCTGAATGCGATCCAGTCGCCCCCCGGTAGCGGCGTGCCCATGATCGTCCCTACCTTGTAGCGGCGTGTCTGTGACCGTCGCCGCCCATGAATCGCCTCTATCAAGTCCATAGGAAAACTCTCCGATCCGTCGTTTCCTCTGCGTGCTCCTGTAGAAAACCCAAATAGAAGGACGCGAAGGAAAAGAAAAATCGGGGTAATTTCCTATTTCGGACCGAATGGGTGTCTTGGGATTTTGTAAGGATTCCCCTGCGTTGATCTCTTTTATGGCGGCCTACCCTCTTTGGTTTTTACAAATCGTTGATGCGGCCGCATCAATAATCTGTAAGTTCCATGATTTTTTTATTCTCGTGGCCAGCCCTTTTGCCTGGCGGCCGGGTCTGACGATGAGGAAGCATCCGTCTCTCGAGAGTGCGCGCCGGACCCCAAAGCGGTCAAATCATTGGCACAGCCGCGAGAGGGGGCAAACCGCAGATGGACGCGGATGAACGCAGACAAAGAAGGACAATTTTGGATTTCCAACTGCGTTCATCCGGGTCCATCTGCGGTTAAAACAATATTAATCTGACAGCATTCCGCAACACGCGTCAGCCACATGGAAAACAAGCAGGGCGGGCCTTACTTTTCGTTTGGCAAAAAATGACGCTGGCATGCCATGGAGGATTCCCATTAGACTCCTGTCATGAAGCTTGGCGTCATCGGCTGTGGTAAAATGGGCACTGCATTGGTGCAAGGGGCGATTCGGGCTGGTGTGGTAAATGCCGGAGAGGTGATCGGCAGCGATCCCTATGCAGGATCACGCGATGCGTTTGTAAAGGCCACGGCGGCGAAAGTTACCACGGATCTCGCAGAACTCGCGGCTTTCAGTGAGGTGATTCTTTTGTGCACCAAACCGCAGGAGGTCAAATCCGCTTTGGCAGATTTGGCAAATGCCGCAGGCGGGGAAAGCAAGCTGGTCATTTCCATTGCTGCCGGAGTGACCCTCGGCGCGCTTGAAGGAGCGGTGCCGGAGAATTTCCGGTTGATTCGTGCGATGCCGAACACCCCGGCGCTCGTCGGCCACGGCGCGGCGGGATTTTGTCTGGGGGGGAAAGCTACGGCGGAAGATGCCCAGACGGCCCAGTCCCTCCTCGCTGCGGTGGGCCTGGCCGTGGTCGTTCCTGAGAAACTCATGGATGCCGTCACCGGTCTCTCCGGGAGCGGACCGGCCTACGTTTATCTGATGATCGAAGCGATGGCTGATGGTGGTGTGCGCTCGGGCTTGCCTCGTGCGGATGCCTTGCGGCTTGCCGCGCAGACGGTTTTGGGCGCGGCGGCGATGGTTTTGGAAACGGGTGAGCACCCCGCTGTTCTGAAAGACATGGTCACCTCGCCCGGTGGCACCACCATTGCCGGGCTGGCGGAACTTGAGACCCGTGGGCTGCGCTCCGCCTTGATCGAAGCCGTCACCGCAGCCACCCGCCGCTCAGCGGAACTCGGTAAGTGATTTTTGGGCTTCCCCATGGCGGTGGGCCATTTATGCTTCGCCCATGACCTCTCGGGTGATCTTGATCGCAGCACTATCCGCAACCGCATTTTACTCATCTTCCTGCGGTTCAGACGACGACCTGCCGATCATGGCAGGCAATACACAAGTGGCAGCCGGAGAAGGTGAAGCCCTCTATCAAAAAGCGAAAAGCGCCGACGAATCAGGGAGCGCTTCCAAAGCCATCAAGCTCTACGATCAAACGGCAAGCCGCTACCCATTCGCGCCCTCTGCCCCGCAGGCCCGATTTCGCCAGGCCCAGTTATTGGAGCAAAAAGGTGAAATCGAAAATTCCTTCAAGGCCTACGATCAATTTCTCATCCGTTTCCAAGGAAGTTCGCTCTACACCACCGCACTTGATCGCCAGGCGGCGATGGCCCAATCCGCTGCGGACGGCGATGTGAAAAACAGTTTCCTCGGCCTCAAATCCAAGCTCTCACTCGACAAGACCGTGGAAATGCTCGGCAAAGTGCGCGACAATGCCCCGCGCTCCCGTGCCGCTTCCAAGGCGCAATTCACCATCGGAGAACTTAATCAATCCAAGAACAAACCCAAGGAGGCGATTGCCGCATTCCGGCAGCTGGTGCGGGATCAGCCGGAGAGCCCCGAGGCACCCGAAGCACTTTTCAGCGTTGGCTTGATTTTCATGCAAGAGGCGGAGGATGGAAATCAGAACCAAGCCAACGTCGATCTCGCAGGGGAATCCTTCAACGATTACCTCATCCAATACCCCGGCCACTCGCGCAATGCGGAGGCCAGAAAACTTCTTTCCAGCTTGAAGGGCAAAGACCTCCAACGCTCGTTCGATATCGCGGAATTCTATCTTAGAACCGGTAAAACCGAATCTGCTAAAGTTTACTATCGTGACATCGTCAAGCGCTCCGCTTCCGGCAAGATTCATGACGACTCCAAGGCGCGCCTTAAAGAACTCGGAGAATGAAACTGCTTCATCCCATGTCTGTGTTCATCAGAACCTTTCCCTTGCTGCTGCTGCCGTGGCTGCTCGGATCATGCGCGGGCTACAAGCTCGGCGAAGCGAAGCCCCACGCACTCAGGAATGTGAAAAAAGTTTCCGTCCCCATGTTTTATAACAACTCTCTCCATCCTCGCGCCGAGGCCTTGGCCACTTCTGCGGTGGCGAGTGCGATGACGCAGGATGGCACCTACCGCATTACCAATCTGGATCAAGCGGATGCCGTACTCGAGGGAACG
>JBBRIB010000426.1:0-2875 GCA_038221745.1 Verrucomicrobiales bacterium | reverse complement strand
CTCGCGAAACGCAGAAACGTCCAAATCCACAATGCCATGAGCGATTGCTGCAAACCCGCCCCGCCAAAGAAAGAAGAGAAAAATGCCTGCTGCCATGGATCTCAAACCGGGGAGATAGAGCCCTCCTTGAGCGCCAAATTCTTTTGCCCCATGTGCCCCGGCGTGGAATCCGCCAAACCCGGAGATTGCCCGAAATGCGGGATGGCGCTTGAGCGGAATCCCACTTGGAAAGCCGCTGCCGTTACGATTTACACCTGCCCGATGCATCCTGAAATCGAGCAGGATCACCCCGGCGATTGCCCGAAGTGCGGCATGGCGCTCGAACCCAAGAACGTGCAGCCCACGGACGAAATGGAGGAAGATCACGAATTGATTTCCCTCACCCGCAAGCTCTGGCTCAGCACGGCTCTGGCATTGCCGGTCTTCATCATGGCGATGGGGGAAATGATCCCGGCCCTGCGCGTCCGCGAGTGGATGCCTGATAAAATGTTCGGCTGGATGCAAATGATTCTGGCGACCGCAGTCATCGTCGGGCCGGGAGGTTTCATCTTTGTGAGAGCATGGCGGTCGCTGCTGAACCGCAGCCTCAACATGTTCACACTGGTCTCGCTGGGGGTCGGCGCGGCCTGGCTCTACAGCGTGGTGGCCGTTTTCATGCCCGATCTTTTCCCCCATTCCCTGCGGCATGGCGGGCATGTGCCGCTCTATTTCGAGGCGGCGGCGGTGATCATCGCGCTGGTCATTCTCGGCCAATGGCTGGAGGCACGCGCCCGCAGCAAAACCGGCCAAGCCGTCCAAGCGCTCCTGGGGCTTGCCGCAAAAACCGCCCGCCGGGTGACCGGTGGCCGCGAAGAGGACATCCCGCTCGATGAGGTGAAAATCGGTGATCTGCTCCGCGTCCGGCCCGGTGAAAAAATTCCGTTGGACGGAATCATCACCGAGGGCAGCAGCACCGTGGACGAATCCATGATCACCGGCGAGCCGCTTCCGGTCAGCAAAAAGACGGATGACCGGGTGGTCGGCGCGACCATCAACCAGACCGGCGCATTTCTCATGCGGGCGGACAAGATCGGTGCCGATACCTTGCTTTCACAGATCGTCCAAATGGTCGCCGATGCCCAACGCAGCCGCGCCCCGATCCAGCGCATCGCCGATCAGGTGGCTGGCTGGTTCGTGCCCGCCGTTGTGCTGATCGCCATTCTCACCTTCGCAGGCTGGATGCTGTGGGGGCCCGAGGAGCGCCTCGCCTTTGCCATTTCCAACAGCGTGGCCGTGCTCATCATCGCCTGTCCCTGTGCCTTGGGATTGGCCACACCGATGTCGATCATGGTTGGCGTCGGAAAAGGGGCGCAACTCGGGGTCTTGGTCCGTGATGCGGCCGCCTTGGAACAAGCGGAAAAAATCACCCACCTGATCACTGATAAAACCGGAACGCTCACCGAAGGCCGTCCCGTTGCCAAAGAAATCATCTCCGTTGAACCAGGTCGCGAGGACCACATCCTGACGCTCGCCGCAGCCCTTGAGCAACTGAGTGAGCACCCGCTGGCACATGCCATCGTCGTTCGCGCCACGGAAAAAAAACTCACCCCGGCCCGGGTCGAGGATTTCTCCTCCGTCACCGGCGCGGGAGTCATGGGGAAAATCGAAGGCAAGCACGTCCGTGTGGGGAAACGCGCATGGCTCGAAAGCGAGGGCATCGCCATCCCGGAAAGTCTCGCCACCAGCGCTCTAGCACTTCAGGAAAAGGCGCACACCGTCATCTGGATTTCCGAAGACACTTCCATCAGCGGAATTATAGCCGTCGCCGATCCCATCAAAGCCTCCACCTCGGAAGCTGTCCAAGCGCTGCACAAGATGGGCCTGAAACTCGTCATGCTCACCGGTGACAACCCGCAAACCGCGCAATCCGTCGGCAAGCAGCTCGGCATCGACGACATCCGCGCCGACCTGACACCCGCCGACAAACTCACCATCGTCCGCGAGCTCCGGGCGCAAGGTTCCATCGTCGCCATGGCGGGCGACGGCATCAACGACGCACCCGCCCTTGCCGAGGCCGATGTGGGAATCGCGATGGGCACCGGCACCGACGTCGCCATCCAAAGCGCCGGACTCACCCTCGTCAAAGGCGATCTGCGTGGCATCGTCCGCGCCCTTGGCCTTAGCCGCGAAGTCATGAGAAACATCCGCCAAAACCTCTTCTTCGCGTTCATCTACAATGCCGTCGGTATTCCGCTTGCCGCAGGAGTTCTCTATCCTCTCACCGGCTGGCTGCTCAATCCGATGGTGGCCGGTGCCGCGATGGCCCTCAGCAGCGTTTCCGTCATCGGCAATGCCCTACGGTTGAGGAACAAGGCGATTTAAAACCGCAGCTGAACGGGGAAAAACGCAGATGAAAAGTGATGATTTCGGATTTTCATCGTCCATCTGCGGTTAAAAAAAATCTTAGCTGACACCATTGCCTGTCTCGCCGCAACAAGGAGGCACGACACTCCTGTCGTGCTGCCAATGGGATGCGAAAGGAAAGCGCGAAGCTCCCAACCTTTCTCCCCCAATGACCAGGCGGACAAGAGTGTCCACCCTCCGTCCAAGCAACTCTCAGGTCTCGTCCGAGTGGAAATGGAGGCCGCAAAATGACTGCAAACTCCGACGCTTATTCACTTCGTTTCAGCGTTTCAGAAGCCGCCGTTCCTTATGCCGCAACTTGGGCTTCGGCAAGGAGCTCGATGGTATGCTGGCTGGACACCCAGCCATTCACCTCTTCCCCCGCAGCGCCTTCACCAGCACCTCCAACTCCGGTCGCCGTTTGAGCACATTCCGGTTCCAGCCGAGTTGCAGCGTGCGCTGATAGGTATCCAGTCCCGGGAGCACCTGCGTG
>JBBRIB010000425.1:0-2882 GCA_038221745.1 Verrucomicrobiales bacterium | reverse complement strand
TCATCTCCGCAGCCCTCGGCCTGCTTTAAATCATAGGGACGAACCGCCATCGCCACTAGCGGCTTTTGGGTTCCACATCATTGAGCAACTGGTTTTCCGGCACGATGCGGGCGCGTGGGGGAACCTTGTCAACGAGTCCATCCCCCGATGCGAGATGGTTTTTAATCAGGAACCAGATCGTGATTGCCAGCAGGAGGGAGAGGACCTTTGCGACCCAGTTTTTCGACAGGTTCATTTTCATTGGGAGCTTTATCGGAGAAGAAAATTTCGGCGAGCTTGTCGCGAAACTGCTTTTCAGTTAGATTGCGGTAGAGAACGCCGTTTTCGCAAATGGAAATTCCGCCGGTTTCCTCGCTGACGGCCACGGCGATGGCATCGGTCCGCTCCGTGAGGCCGATGGCGGCGCGGTGGCGCAATCCGGTGGAGCGATCTTTCATTTCCCTTTCCGTCACAGGAAACACGCAGGCGGCACCCGCCACCCTGTCATCCGCGATGATCATGCCGCCATCATGGAGCGGGGACTTCGGGAAGAAGACGGACATCGCCAGCTCAGGTGAAAACTGCGCATCCAGCACCACCCCGCTCACCAGTTGTTCTTTCAGGCTCACATCGCGCTGGATGGCGAACAAGGCACCGATCCGTTTCTTGGAAAGATTCACCACCGAGTCGGCAAAACGTTCGATGAAGGCCAGCCTGAGTTTGTTCGAAAACGAAAACAAGCGCTTGCTCCCGAGGCGGGCGAGAGCGGTTCTCAACTCCGGTTGGAAAATCACAATCAAAGCCAAAGCAAGCACCGCAGTGCCGCGGGTGATGATCCACTGAATGACCTCAAACTTAAAAATGGTGGAAACCAAGGTCAGCACCACCAGGATCGTGCCCAATCCCACCAGGATCTGGGCGGCCCGAGTCGCCCGGAAAGCCCGGTAAATTTGGTAAATGCAAGCGGCGAGAATTAAAATCTCGATGCCATCCCGCCAGGAGTCTTTAAGAAACGTAAGCATTTTTAAGTTGCGATTGGAAGGATAAGCCCGTCCCCGCAGGAATGGCAATCCACGATCCCGGAATCTCATTCCAACGCAGGAGCGAAAAAGGCCATTTTGTTAACCGCATCTCGAAACGACTTGACACCGACCATGATCAATTGCCCTACTGACGAGTCTTTTGAAAGTCAGCGGATTGAAATTGGGTATTTAACCTTCTCAATCCCGCATCCCAATCTTGAAACCACCCACTATGATTCAAAAATCGCTTCAAACCTTTGCTGCCTTGCTCATTCTCGGCACCGCCTTCGTCCACGCGGATTCATCCGAGAAATGGATCAATCTCTTCAATGGCAAAGACCTCGAAGGCTGGGTCCAACGCGGCGGCAAGGCCACCTACGCCGTCGAAGGTGATTCCATCGTCGGCACTTCCACGTCGAATACGCCGAATACCTTCCTCTGCACCGGTCGTGAGTATTCCAATTTCATCCTCGAATATGAGTTTAAGGTCGATCCTTTGCTAAACTCCGGCGTGCAGATCAGAAGCAACAGCTATCCCACGGAAACCGAACTCGTCTGGGAAGGGAAAACCATTAAAATCCCGGCGGAGCGCTTTCACGGCTACCAGATTGAAATCGACCCTGAAGTAAACAAAGATCGCTGGTGGAGTGCGGGTATCTTTGACGAGTCGCGTCGCGGCTGGCTTTTCCCGGGCAGCCTCGGTGGCGTGGCCAGGGAGTTCACCGACGAGGGTCGCAGCCTGTTCAAGCAGGGGGACTGGAACAAAATACGTATCGAAGCCATCGATGACTCCATCAAGACCTTCCTCAATGGAGTGCCACGCGCTTCCATCAAGGATTCACTTACAGCATCTGGCTACATCGGCCTTCAAGTTCACTCGATTCCTGATAAGGAAAAAGAAGGCACCCAAGTGCGCTGGCGTAATCTCCGTATCCAGGAAGTTTCTTCCAAAGATAACACCATCAGTGAAGATGAAGCCGCAAACGGCTGGAAACTCCTCTGGGACGGAAAAACCAACCAGGGTTGGCGCGGCATCAAGCGTCCGGATTTTCCACCCACCGGCTGGGAGATCAAAGACGGCTTGTTACTCATCAACGAATCGGGCGGTGGCGAATCCGCTTCGGTCGGTGATATCATCACCACGGATAAGTATTCGAACTTCGAACTCCAGTTGGATTTCAAAATCACCGAGGGAGCGAACAGCGGCATCAAGACCTTTGTCGATCCCGATCTGAACAAAGGCGAAGGCTCGGCCATCGGACCGGAGTTCCAAATCCTGGATGATCAGCGCCACCCGGATGCCAAGCTCGGCCGTGATGGGAACCGCACCATCGGCTCGCTCTATGACATGCAGGCGGCACCTGACACCAAGCAAGTCATGCCCATCGGCACTTGGAACCACGCCCGGATCCTCTCCGGGGACAAGCAACTCACCTATTGGCTCAATGGCCAGAAAACCCTCGATATCAAGCGCGGATCCCAAGAGTGGCGCGATCTCGTCGCAATCAGCAAATACAAAATCTGGCCGAATTTTGGTGAACTCGAAAATGGCCACATCCTTCTCCAGGATCACGGTAATAAAGTCTTCTTCAAAAATATCAAGATCCGTAATTTTTCAAAAAAATAACTTCCTAACAAAATAACATTTCCATGATACCTCGTCGTAACTTCCTTAGGACCACCCTCGGCGGCACCGCCGGGTTGATCGCCGTCCCGCAGATTTTCTCCGGCTCGCTCTTTGGTGCTACAGCGCCTAACAAGCGCGTTCAAGTCGCCCAGATCGGTTGCGGTCGCATGGGTCTTGAAGATATGTCCCTCGTCCTCGCCGTCTCTCAAGCCCGCGTCGTGGCGGTTTGTGATATCGATACCAAGCGCTCTGCC
>JBBRIB010000424.1:0-2890 GCA_038221745.1 Verrucomicrobiales bacterium | reverse complement strand
GTTGCGACGAACATGGCAAGGTCTTTTCAGAGGTTCAGGTGGGCACCGCCGATGATGGAATGTGCGTCAAGACCGTTCTGTTGAAGTATCCGTGCCGCAAAGTATGACGTCTTTCCCATCTGGCAAATGGTGAAAACAGATTGCGATGAATCGATCTCGGACAGGCGTGAGCGAAGTTGTAGGAGAGGGATATTTTTCGCGCCGGGGACGGGCTGGGATTCGGCTTTTGCGGCGGGCCGGACGTCGATGATCTGGGAGCCGGATTTGGGGAGACCGTAGATGGGCTTGAGCAGGCCTTCGCGAAGATTGCAGGCTGCGAAACCTGCGATGTTGACAGGGTCTTTGGCAGAGCCAAATGGCGGCGCGTAGCAGAGCTCGAGGTGGCAAAGATCCTCAATGGTCATGCCGGCGCGGATGGCGGTGGCGATGATATCGATGCGCTTGTCCACGCCATCGCGGGCGATGGCTTGCGCTCCGAGGAGGCGTCCAGTATCGGGCGCCCAGAGCACTTTGAGGGTGATGGTTTCTGCGCCTGGATAGTAGTCGGCGTGGGAGGCGGCGTTGATGGTGACGGTCTGGTATGGGATGCCGTTTCTTTTCAAAAATGATTCGCCGTGGCCGGTGACGGCGGCGGTTTGATCGAAGACTCGGACGATGGCGGTGCCGATAGAGCCGGGGTAGGGCAGGGCCTTCTCGCCTTGGAAAATATGATCGGCAATGGTGCGTCCTTGGCGGTTCGCGGGGCCACCGAGAGGAAGCGGGCGGTAGCTGCCGAGGATGGCGTCCTTGGTTTCCACCACGTCTCCGGCGGCGTAGATGTCGGGATCGGAGGTTTGTTGGAATGGGTTGACGCGGATGTGGCCTTTTTCTCCGAGGGTGAGGCAGGCGTCTTTTGCGAGCGAACTTTCCGGGCGAACTCCGACGGAAAGGATGATCACGTCTGTCTGGATGCGCAGGCCACTGGCGAAACAGGCGGTGAGGCCGGGCTCGATGTGGGTGAGGTTTTCCGCAGTATGGAGGTCGATGCCATTGCTGGAAAGAACGGTGGCGAGATCTTTCGCCAGCTCGGGATCGAGCGGGGGAAGGACTTGTGGATTGCGCTCGACGAGGGTGGTCTTGCAGCCGAGGTGGTGGATTTGTTCCGCCATTTCTAAGCCGATGAATCCGCCGCCGAGGATGAGGGCGGATTTGGCAGACTTGAGGTCGCCCATGATGCGATCCATGTCTTGCAAAGTGCGTAAAGAGTGGACGCGGGGAAGCTCAATTCCGGGGAGATCCGGAATGAGGGGGGAGGCGCCGGGGGCGAGGATGAGCTTATCGTAGCCGAGAGTGGAGTCGGTGCCTGAGGGTAGGTCACGGACGAGAATGGATTTATTTTTCCGGTCGATGGAAATGGCCTCAGTGTGGGTGAGGACAGCTAAGTTGAGGAGTTTGGAGAGGGATTCCGGCGTCTGGATGGCGAGTGCGGAACGGTCTTCGATTTCGCCACCTATGTGGTAAGGAAGGCCACAATTTGCGAAGGAAACGTCCGGGCCGCGCTCAATGATGGTGATTTCCGCAGTTTCCGAAAGGCGGCGGGCCCGGGCTGCGGCAGACGCTCCACCTGCGACGCCACCGATGATGAGAATTTTCATAACAATGGATGATCAGGCGTTGCAGCAGGAGGTTTGGGGGGTGGGGCAGCGGTTCCAAGGCATTTTGGAAAGCAAAATGGCGAGGCCGCACCAGCCGGTGGACCCTGCAAAGGTGAGGCCCGCACCGAGAAATGCGGGGAGGATGGCGAAGAGGGGATTGAGGAAAATCGCGAGAAGCGAGCCGGTAAGAGCGAGGACGCCGATGGTGAGCTGGACTTGGCGCATCAGCGGGAGAGTCTTGCGTGTTGATTTTTCTACAGGGAGCCCGGCGGCTTGCCATGAGGTGAGGCCGCCTTCGACGATGTCGATGTTTTCAAAGCCGTTGGTGGAGAGAATTTCCGCCGCTTTGGTGGCTCGTTTTCCGCTGAGGCAGAGTAGTGAAAAGTGGGATGTGGAGTCGAGCTGGCTGCATTTTTCAGCGAGGCGATCAAGCGGGATGTGGAGGGAGCCGGGGATCTGTTGCTCGGCGAATTCAACATCGGTGCGGACGTCGAGGATTGTGCTATTACCAGCGGAGTGCTTTTGTTCCGCTGTGGCTGGGCTGACGAAATTTTGGTTGCAGGACTTCATAAATTCTTATATGCTCATATTAGAATAAATGAGTGCTTTGTCCAACGAAAATTTGAAACCGTCAGGAAAACTTGGAAAAGAGGCGTTAGTTAGTATCTCTGAAATGCTCAAGATGTTGGCAGAGCCGGCAAGACTTGCTCTGCTGCAAGAACTCAAAGATGGCGAAAAAACCGTGGGAGAGCTTGCGATTAAGCTGAAGATCGGACAGCCCAGTGTATCAAAACACCTGGGAATTCTTGCCGGGGCGAATTTGGTGACACGGCGGAGAGAGGGCGTAAAAGTTTACTACTCCCTCCAAGGAGAGTTCATTTTCCCGCTGTGTCGGTTGGTTTGTGACAAGCTTTCCTCTGATCAACAAAGTCGGGCGATGATTGATTTTTCGATTTAATTCTTTGTAATCCGGCAGGACATCGGCGGCGGCGAAGCCCTCGATGCCGCGTTTCGGATCTCAGGTGAAATAATCCCGACATACATGAATTTTACACAGGGGATTGAAAGGGGTGTAAACTTTTAACAGATCATTCGAAATCAAAAGATTTCCGGCGCTGGGCTCTTAGTGGATAGCGGCCGCCTTTGGCATGGCGGATGGGATCAAAAATGGAATCCATGCCCACGGATTTGATTGATTCCACTTCTGCCATCAGCTCACCGAGGCGGCCTTTTGGGAAGCCACGCTCTTTGAACCA
>JBBRIB010000423.1:0-2922 GCA_038221745.1 Verrucomicrobiales bacterium | reverse complement strand
TGATTTTGGCTGGAACGGCCCTTTGTTTTACACCCATTCCGGGCAAGGTGAAACAAGGGCTGAAGGAAATCTTCGGGACGGCACCTGCCGCCCGCTCGGTGGATGAGCAAGACATCTACCGCCAAGCCGAGTCCCGCATCCGTGGGGAGATTGAGGAAAAACAGGAGCAATTTGAAAAGGAAATCACGGCACTCCGGAAAGATTTGGAAAATGCCCGGAAAAAGGAACCTGATGATACCCAGCGAGCAACAACCCCAAGCAGTGGCGCGCTCGGCAGCGTGACGGATGTGCGGAAACTGCGCTCGGGCATCCCTTTCAAGAGCGAGGTGACGGTGGGAAAAGGAGGAATTGCCTCTCAGGAGCGGGTGGATGAGGCCAGTTTCACTGCGAGTTACCACTTGCAACTCCGCCTGCCACAAGCAGCGAAGACTTTGGCAGAGCTGGAACGGTCCAACCCAAAGCTCGCCAAAATCCTCCCCGGACTTCCCGCCATGATCGAGAAGGCGGAGGTTTCCACCTGGTTCGAGAAAATCTATCAGGCGAAAGTCACCCGCATCCGCCGCGATGCAAATACGCTCAACGAAATCCTCACAAAACACAATCTTTACGACTGCGAAAGCATCCTCAATCTCCGCAAGGAAAATGGCCAACGGGTGTTTTTCCTCCAAGCCGAAATGGACGTGGTCTCGGACGGCTCGGATGGCGACCGCTTACCCACGATGCCGGATGAAATCGTCAACTCCTCCCATTATCAGCCCTTCACGAGTTACGGTTGGAAAAAGCGCGGCTCTGGGGTCAATCCGATGATCGCAGGCTGGGAGGGCCGCATCAAAGGGGCGGAAAAAGAACTGGCTGCCGCCGGGACCACCGTTGATCGCAAGGCTTGGTTGAAAGAACGCATCGGTTACCTGAAGCGTGGGATCAATGACCTCAAAGCCCGCAGTTTCCTCATCGCCGAGTATGATCCGTTCATCGTCATCCCTGTGAGCATCCTCACTTCCAGCGATCCCTTCGCGCCTAAAGCAGGGGATTACGCCGTGGTGGTGCACGGGGAAAAAATCTACCCGGCCATCGTCGGGGACGGTGGGCCTTCCTTCAAAGTGGGCGAGGCTTCGCTGCGGATGGCGGTGGAAATCAATCCGAAGTCATCTTCTTATAGTCGACCGGTCTCTGATTTGAAAGTCACCTACCTTGTTTTCACCGGCAGCCGTGAGAGTGAAAAGGGGCCGCCCGACTACGAGAAGTGGCGCCAAAAATGTCATGAGCTGTTGCAGGAAATGGGTGGCCTCGGTGAGGGCTATCAACTCCACCAGTGGGAAGATAAGCTGCCGAAACCAGCCCCGCCGGTTCCGGTTCCGGTTCCGGTAGAGAGCCTCACTCCCGCTCCGCCAACATCCGCCGCACCCGCTCCTGGTGCAGCACCCGAATGACGCGGATGACCAGCAGCAGGCAAATCATCGCCACTCCTATTTCAAAAACAGGCATGCTGCCACGCGAGCGATCCCCGGAAACGTATTCGAAAAATCCCGGAAGATTTCCAGCCCCGCGAGCAGCGCCTAAAAACCCCAACACTCCGGCGCCGATCAGGCCGTGCCACTTCATCTTGAGGGAAAACAGGCCGCAGATGATCATCCCACCGCCGAGGGTGAGCGCGCCTTGGAAAAACCCGAGGGATTGGCCTGCCGCCAGCATTTTTGGTGCAGCCAGACCCATTGCTATGATCGTGACTCCGCAGACAAAGATGTAAGTTCGCATAAGGAAACCTCAATCATCCGCCGCCCGCACGCAAGGGTTTACAAGAGCACGCTGAAAGCCATCATCGGTCCCGAACGATGCTGATCTGGTGCAATGGACAATGGCTGGAAGAAGAGAATTTCCCCTCCTCCGTGATGGACCGGGGCTTCACTCTCGGCTTGGGATTGTTTGAAACCTTGCTCGCCCTTGATGGCAGACCGGTGTTTCTCGCCCGGCATCTCACCCGACTCAGCGCCTCCTGCGAGCGCCTCGGTTGGCAAGTTTCCTTTGCTGATTTTCAGGCAATCGCCATCCGGTTGTTGGAGCTGAATGATCTCACAAAATCTCGCGCTCGCCTGCGGATCGCCGTGACTGCGGGAAGCGGCCCTCTCGGCGATATTCGACAAGGTGCGGACGCGCAGCTATGGATGACCGCCCATCCGCTAACAGAATTACCCGCCCCGCTTACGGCCATCCTCTGCCCATGGCCGCGCAACGAGCGTTCGCCCCTCGCCGGATTGAAATGTGCCTCCTATGCGGAAAATCTTTTCGCGCTCGATCACGCCCGCCGTCTTGGCTTTGGCGAGTCGATTTTCCTGAACACCACCGGCCACCTCTGCGAAGCCGCAACTGCAAATATATTCCTGGTGAAAAATGGTATCCTGCTCACTCCATCGCTCGCATCGGGATGCTTGCCGGGAATCGCCCGCGAGATCGTATTGGAGATCGCCACTTGCGGGAAAATCACGAACCAAGAATGCGATCTCACTTTGAAGGATCTTGAAAATGCCGACGAAGTTTTCCTCACCTCATCCCTGCGGGGCATCCAACGAGTTACAAAAATCGGTGACCAAGCATACCTAGCCGACCGCGTGACAGCGCAGCTCAGCGACGCTTGGGAGAAAGCAACTGCGGGTGAAATTTCAAGCCACGCACAAAGACCTCACTCATAACGGCACGATCAGCCCTTCCGCTTCTGCGAGGTTTCTTTGATTGCCATCGAAGGTGAGAAATTCGCTCACGCCCAAATGCAGCGCGGTGGCCACATGAAGAATATCCGCCAATCGATGGCCTCCGGCGAGGGTGTGCTTGCCGCTCAATGACTCTGCCCGCTGATGCACGTCTGCCCAATCCACGGGAAGCGTTCTCAGAATGCCCGAGTTCAGATCGACCTGAAGATCCCTCAGC